>JBCCOX010000086.1:0-11336 GCA_039025155.1 Deinococcota bacterium
AAGGCTATGGGCTTAGGGTTGGCTGCGAAGCGAATATCGTGTTACTGAACGCCCCCACATGGCATGAAGCCATTCAGTTTCAGCCTGCTAAGTCATTGGTTATTCTGGGTGGGCAGGTGCGCGCGCTTAGTCAGCGGCAGGAAGATGTGATGCTCGGGGCATCTAGCTAAAGCTCGCTACTAGGATTGGCTTGCTCACGTACAACCTCGAGAAAAACCTCAGTTAACTCGGGGTCAAACTGCTTGCCTTTGAGGCGGGTGAGTTCTGTAATCACTTGAGTTTGCGCCCAAGCCTCTTTGTACACGCGCGCGTTGCCAAGGGCGTCGTAGACATCAACTAGACTAAACACCCGCGCCATTAACGGTATGTCTGTGTTGGCAAGCCCGTCTGGGTAGCCGCTACCATCCCAACGTTCATGGTGGGAACGAACAATGGCGATGGCATCGGCGGGTAAAAAAGGAATGTCGCTGCACAGGATAGCTCCTAATACGGTGTGCTTTTTAATAACCTCAAACTCGTCTTGACTCAGTTTGCCCGGTTTAAGCAAAATACTGTCTGGTACGCCAACTTTACCAATGTCGTGCAGGTAAGCACCCCAGCGTAGGGCTTGCATGTCACTACTTGCAAAGCCAAGTTTATGCCCCATAGCTAAAGACAAATTAACAACCCGCTCACTGTGACCTTTGGTTTCTAAGTCGCGGTACTCGAGAGCTAGACCAAGCGCGCGCAAGGTAGCCTCGCGGGTGGCTTCAACTTCGCGTACGTCGTGAGCGCGTTCGATGGCGTTTTCGAGGCGGCGCACAAAACTCTGGGCAATGGTGAGTTTGTCGTCACTGAGTGCTTGCACCCGTTGATACGACGACAAGCAGATGATTTTAACCACCCGTTTGCGCTGCATGACGGGAACGACCAACAAGGTTTGTAAGCCCATGGCGAGACAGCTCGGACTGCTGTTGGAATAGTGTTGATAGGTTTCAATGTAGCGTGACCGCTGCTGCTCGAGCACCTCACGAATAACTCCGGTTTTTGGGCTGAGGGTGTTCTGAAAGCGGGCTAAGAAGTCGTCGGGTTGGTTGCCCCAGACCTCGCCGGGGGTAAGCTGGAAAGACGCCGCTGACAGGCTTGACCCCCCATTTGATAAGCTGCTGGAGTGGTTGCTGCCGTAGGTGTTAGCATAAAAAGCAGCGTGCGAAGCAGATGTGTAGTGAACGTCATAAGTATGAGCAGCTTCAAGTCCTAGTTGGGCCATGAGGCGTTTCATCCCTAAGCGCATGAGCGTGTCAACATCGTTAATGGCTTCGATGGTCGCCCCAAAATTAGCAAGTGCGCGGTAAGCGGTAGCTTCTTGTTCGCGTGCAGTGACTAACCTCAAGCGGGTTAACGCGCTGCTGCAAGCTTGGCCAAGGGCTTCGATAAAGATGCCGCCACCTTGGCTTAAGCTAGCTGCGGCCACAACCAAGACACCGTTTATGCTGCGCTGGCTGTTCAGCAAGGGGACGGCTAATAAGTTTGTGCTGCTGGTGTTACTGCTAGTGGTGTTACTGCTAGTGGTGTCACTGCTAGTGGCATCACTGTCAGATATGCGGCACAAGCAGCCTTGCTCGAGCACCTGTGCTGCTAGTGCTAAGCCGTCTTGGTAGAGGCTGTCGTTGTGCTGGCCAGCGACTGCGACGATGTTTTCTGGATGAATGCTAGCGTTACCGGGAGCTGCTGCATAGCTTAGCCCTTCGGCATCATGTACTAAAAAAACGGTTGTCGCGTTGACATAGCGCTGAGCAGAGACAACGGTTTGGGTAAACACGTCTTGCTTAGAAAAACTGCTGTGAAGGGCTTCGTTCGCAGCAACAATAGCCTGCATATGCAAGAGTTCGCGCTCGAGTGCTTCACGGCTGGCTTGTTTTTCCAGTGCAACGGTGATGTTGCTGGCAACTTTGTGTAAAAAGTCTAAAGTGATCTTGTCAAGAGCATAAGCTTCTCGGAAAAACAACGTATAGCGTCCCCACAAGCGCCCTTGTTGATAGAGTGGGATCAACATAGCTGACCCCACCTGAAGGTCATTGGCTAGATACCATGTATTAGTCCCACCCCAAACAGAGTTAGGATCGTGAAGGTTGTCAATATAAACAGGTCTACTGGTGGCGTCGGTCTGCTGGCTTAGGGTGTCACTGTTAATAGGCAACTGACGAACGGGTTCTAGTGCCGTCCGCTGACGTTTAACGATGCTCGCATCTAAGCTGAATACCTCAAATTGTAATTGCTCAGTGTGATCTTCACCATTGCTCACTGGAGTGTCATAGTCGCGGTAAAAAAGTTCTGCAAAGACAATGCCCAAACGCATTTCACGCAGGAGTTGATCGCTCAGAGCCGGGAAAAACTGGCGGATGTCGTCAACCCGTAAGAGCAGAGCTTCAACATCTGTTAGCAGGTGTTGGGTGTAGGCATACTGGTCTTGTTTGCGTTGCCAGCGCAAACGGCTAATCACAGCGGCAACTTGGCTGGCAAAACCTTCAGCCATGGTGGTGACCTCGGCATCAAAAGCTTTTTCGTCGTGAAAGTTGTCTAGATACATCACAGCCGGTAAGTCGCCAGCAACCCGAATGGGTAACATTAAGGTTGTCAAAATAGGTCGGTCTGCATTGACCTGGGCAAAGATACTGCGCTGCTCAGCACTGTAGCGCTCGTTGCGCTGCTGAATGTGGCTGGGCTTAAGGACGTAGCTCGAGCGGCTTAAGTCTTGATCTAGCAGGGCTTCGGGTGATTGCAGAGTCATGCTTTGTAATAACTCCAGTGAATACCCTTCAGCAGCCACATATTCATAGCGGCCGTTGGCTAACTGACGCACCACACTGCCTGCTTCAACCCCCGGAATGGCAGCCACAGCTTGGGCGAGTACATAGTGGTAAAAGGCGGCTTCGTCGTGGGTGCTCATGGCTTGTTGAAGCACCTCGAGCAGCGCCTTTTGATAGGTAGCTTGTAAGCGGGTTTGGCGTTCGTATTTAAAGCGCTGTAAAAAAATGCTGAGCTGAGCAGCCAAAAGTTGGGCTAGCTCGAGGCTACCTTCAAAAGCCGTGTCATCATGAAAGTTATCAAGATAAAAAACACAGCTCAGGGTGTTAGCCAGCGCAACTGGAATCACCAAGGTGGCACAGATGTTGTTAACGTTGCTAACCTCATTAAACGCTTGAACGGTTTGTTGCCGCGACATGTCATCTAACGACTTACCAATATTGGTGACAACGCTCGGCATAAATGTAACCATATCAACGCTTTGGGCGAGTTCTTCACTGCGAAAAGCATATAACTTAACTCGCTTGAGGTCGTAGCCCACGCTGGCTACCATGTGGTAGCTATCTTCGTGAACACGAAAAAACACCGTGCCAGCTTGGGCGCTAGGTAACATGGCAATAATGTGCTCGAGCACGTAGTTTAAAAACTCAATTTCGTCGGTTTCTGCAAGGGCGTACATGAGCATGTTGCGCAGTTGCTCTTGAAAGACTTGCTGGGCCAGCAGTTGTTTGTTAAGTTCGGTGCGCTCGAGCAAAGCCGCAACGTGCGCAGCAATGGCTTCAGCGCGGCTGACGGCTTCGTCGTCAAAAGCATTGCTGTAGTGAAAATTATCTAAGCTGATGACCATAACTAAGCGGTTTTGTAAAATAATCGGCACAGCCAAGGTAATTTGAATGTCTTGGAGACGCCCATGCTGTTGCAGCAAACGAACCTGCTCAAGATTAAGTAGATTGGCAAGGTTGGCACAGCGCCTTAAGCGTGGTTGTAAGCTGCCATGCACATTGGACATGTCTGCAACTGAAAAACGCACGTGCTGCAGCTTGTCTAGATCAAAACCGCGTGCAGCTTGGTAGTAAAAATAGTTGTCCTCGGCGCGGACAATGATTGTGCCAGCTTCGGCACCTACAACAGCTTGAAGGGCGCTATCTAGAAGTTGCTCATAAAACGTGTGGGTTGGGTAGTCGCTGGCAGCTTGGGCAATGTCAACTAGCGCCCGCTGAAAGAGTAGCCGCGCTTGATACTTGTCGGTTGTTTTTACGTCTAACACGGTGTCACCCGGGCGTTTTGGAAGCGTCAAACTTAAAGAGTTGCGAGGCTGCAGCTTATTCATAATAGTATACAACACCTTCCTAGCTGCAAAATTAATGCTTATAGTACTGCAAATAGTAGTCCTAATTTAGGAGGTGGACTCAAAAGCCTGCAGCTAGCTGAACGCACAGGTTGCTTGAGGCTCGAGCTAACTTACAAGCACCCCCTTGCCGAGAGATAGCCGAACACCATAAAGTAGCCTATGGCAGACCTTCCAATTCCACCTGTTGATGAAAATACAACGTTAACGGTTTATCAAGACCTCTTTAACCTAGCAGGCAAACAGATCATGATTATTGGTGCGGGCTCAGGTATTGGCGCAGCTGCTGCCCACGGTCTAGCGGCCTTTGGGGCACAAGTACTCTGTACAGATGTTTCCCAAGACGCTGCAGACGCGGTAGCTGCTAGCATCACTGAACAAGGTGGTCACGCGCAAAGCCAAGCGGTCAATATTACCGACAAAGCTAGTATTGAGGCTGCGGTGGATAGCCTAGCGCACCTTGACGGTCTGGTTTGCACACCATCCATCAATGTGCGCAAACCCATGTTAGACCTCACGCCAGACGAGTTTGACAAAGTCATCGGCATCAATTTAAAAGGCAGTTTTTTGGCTATGCAAGCTGCTGGCAGTCGTATGCAAGCGCAGCAATCGGGCAGCATTGTGCTGTTTTCGTCCATTCGTTCGCAAGTTGTGGAACCGGGGCAGAGTATTTATGCAGCTACCAAAGCAGGTACTTTGCAGATGGTGCGCGGCCTAGCGTCTGAACTTGGCGAGTTAGGCGTGCGGGTCAATGCCATCGCGCCCGGTGTGGTGGAAACGCCCCTCACCAAGCCCATTCGCAATCAGCCCGATTGGTACAACGCCTATGCCCAAAAAGGAGCCCTAGGGCGGTGGGCTCAACCTCGAGAAATGGTGGGTGCGGTGGTCTATCTGATGAGTGAGGCCAGCTCGTTTGTAACCGGCACGCTCATGTTGGTTGACGGCGGCTGGACAGCGGTTGATGGACGCTTCACCCCACCTTTATGAGCAGCTTGATGTCAGTTGTGTTGATGTCAGTCATGTTGATGTTAGTCGTATCATTAGTTCAGATGACATCATTGTGGATATTGTCTGTAAAAGTCATCAACAAGATGATCGTTGAGATTGGTAGATGTTTTGAATATTTTAAAATAGTAAACCATCATAAACGTGTCAAATGTTGTAAAACAAAGATGCTTCAAGGTATCAGCACCGCTAGACAACAACATCTTATCGAGCTAGGGCAGATGGTGTCACACAATGTCTGAGCTAACTCACGCTGACTGCTTAGCCCATGCACAGCAAGCAGCCGCAGCGGTAGATGCTGACAGGGTGATTGCCCTTACCCGTGATCTGGTGCGGATTAAAAGCGTGTATGAACCTGAACAGAACGGCAACGAAACTGAGGTGGTCAAGTTTTTGCAAGGCTACTTGCAGGAAATAGGGTTAACACCTGTGCTCGAGCACCCTACCCCAAGCCGCCCTAACCTCATCTGTGACTGGCAAGGAAGCAGCTTTAAACTTGACCAGCACGCAACCCTGATGTTTGAAGGTCATACCGACGTTGTGACCGAAGGTGACGCCTCCACCTGGTCGTATCCGCCATTTGCAGCCGAGCTTGTTGATGGCATCATTTATGGGCGCGGCAGTTGTGACATGAAAGCAGGGGTAGCCGCCGCCATTGAAGCCACTCACGCTGTCATGCAAACATCCCCTGACCTTGCTGGGCGCATCCGCTTGGGCATTGTTTGTGATGAAGAAGGCATGATGATTGGTATTAAGCACTTTATTGCGCAGGGTTGGGCAGACGAGGTAGACGCCGCCATCATTTGTGAACCGGAACAGCAAGAACTGTGTTTGTTTCAAAAAGGTGCCATGCGCGTGACCGTCACTGTGCAAGGTGTGATGTCCCACGGGGCCATGCCCTACGCAGGGTGTAACCCCATTGTGCCACTCGCGGCGTTTATTGGCCGCGTGCATGAGGTTCAACAGGCAGAACAAGCGCGTTTAGGGGAACATCCTGAACTAGGCTTACCATGGTTTACGCCAACCATCTTCAACGCACCCGCGCGCGGCGAAGCTCAAAACAACGTGATGCCCGAAGCGGCCGTGGCCGCGCTAGATATTCGCACGGTTCCCGGTCAAGATCACGATGAGATTTTAGCGACCTTGCAGAGCATCGCTCAAGAAATTGCCAGCAGTGACCCACGGTTGCAGATCGAGGTGGACTGCTTTGAATCCCGCCCGTGGACGCAAACGCCTGAAGATGCACATATTGTGCGGGCGCTCGAGGCTGTCTACCCACATGTCATGAACGAAGCGCCCAAGTACGGTGGTGTTCCCGGAGCTACCGACGGCACCTTTTTACACGCGACCGCAGGCGTGCCGATTGTCACGATAGGCCCCGGCGAGCGCGAAGTACCCCACCAGCGTGATGAGCATGTGAGTGCTACCGAGGTGGTGCGTTCCACTCGGTTGTATGCGGCAGCGGCGGTGTATTTTCTACTGTCGCAGGCTAAAGGCTAGAAACCAGATGAGTCAAATAATCTGTAGGGTGCGTCAACATCGCTAGACAGTACATCTCAGACAGTACATCTATGGCGAGGATGTGTCCATCACAAGAATAGTGGCTAAGGGTGTGTTGACACAGCCTCGAAGCATTAAGCGGATGTAACCAAGACATAGAGATGTTTTCTCAGCAACAATGTCGAGGCTCGAGCCCTCACCCTACGTGCCTAAACGTGTCTGCAAGCTAGCATCAGACTTGTCATGCAAAAATTGCCTAGACTAAAGACACATGCAACTCACGGAAACGCGCCAAAAAAATGTTCTTATTTTGACAGCCACGGTCGCTGGGTTGGGCTTAGTGCAAGTTCTGTTCGGCTGGGTGTTGGGCGGCTTTGTGACCACGCCTATCTTGGCGCTGTGTGCTGTTGGGCAGGTTGTGGTCTTGCGGCAAACCTTTGAGGCTCGAGGCTGGCAGCGTTTGGTAAGACCTGCGTGGATTGCTAGCTTAGTGCTAGCCGTATTTGGCGCAGGTGCGTCGGTTATGTCGTTGCCAGTGCTTGGATTTTGGTCAGTGCCGCTACTTACTGGGATTTTGTTTGTAGCGTGGCTTTTTTTAGCCATGTTTGCGCGCGAACTGCCCGAGATTGCCGTGTGGTTGTTTGACAAAACCTTAGAACTGCCCACCCTTATTTTTCGGGGCAGTTGGCGGGGGAGTGCGTGGTTGGCGCGGGTATCACGGCGCACAGCAAGCCGCACCCGCCAAGCTGTGGCTGCCCGCAGGCTGGCCCGGCAGCAAGCGCTAAGCCCAGAAGAACGTGCCTTTTTGGAAACCAAACAGCAGTTAGATGCACTGGTTCAAGATGTAAAACACGACCCCAAAGCGACGAGTGCAATTACTAAAAAAGTGTCTCAGGTACGTGATGCGCTCTTAGACGCCCTACCCAAAGCAGCGGATTCAAGCGAACAGTACGACGTTCACACCCTGCGGCAAATCGCGGTGGATTATTTTCCCAAGACGCTCGAGTACTTCTTGCAAACCGACAGCCCCGCCGCCCTGTTTCGCAGCCAAATTGTTGAAGCTGACAAAACCGCCGAGACAATCTTTTTAGAGCAGCTCACGATTCTCGAGGGGGCTATCAGCGACATCTTGGTGACGGTTCACAATGACTCCACGCAAGACCTTATTGCAAATGCCCGCTTTTTACGTGAGCGCTTTCGCAAAAGTGACTTTGAATCGCTGGGTAAAAACTGACAACATCCAATACCTAACATCAACATCTAAGCATCAACGGTCTAGGCATCAACATCTGCAACTAATGTCTAGCAGCGCTGCTCTAGGGCTTAGGTTCTAGTGTGTCTAGGCCTTCAGGCGGGGTTGGCGCAAGCCAGCAGCCGTCAGCAAGGTCTAGATGTTGTGCTGCTGAGGGCGGCTGACACGTTTAGGTACAACTGTCTACACTAAAAACATCCATAGCGTCCACTTGCAGATGAGCAAACCTTGCATAAGGCAAGCTGTGGATACATCCAGCGGCTGGACGTTGAAAGTAAAGATAATCCTCAATATGCAAGTACAACACTCACAAAGGAGTTTGACAATGACACGTATGTACAAGACATTAATATTCACAAGTGTAGCTGTACTTGGTGCCGTTTTGGCTATTGCTTACACGAATGATTTTGGAACGGACACACTTTCAGCGCAGTCAGTCTCAGTACAGGCGGTGCAAATAACAGACCAAGTAACAGAAGCTGCCAGTTTACCCTTGCTAGGTGCGGGAACCTTTTTGGGCACAACCTATTACGGTACAAGTTATGTGCCAGACGATGGCGTCACCCGGCCGCTGGTAGATAGCGCCGCCCAAGCAGGTATGAGCGGGTTCACGCTGTACGCGGATTGGCCGGAGCTCGAGCCCACAGAAGGCGTCTACAACCTCACCGACTTAGCAGAAAACCTCACCTGGTTGAGTTCCAGAGGCATCCGCCCTTACCTCAACTTAACTGTGGTAGACATTGACGATCTCAACCTGTACCCAGACTGGCTCACAGAAGATGGCAGCAAGTTTGCCGACGGACGCTCGTTTGCAGATGCAGATATTATCGCGCGGTTTAGCAGCTTACTTGACCAAGTTGTGCCGTTGCTCCTTAGGCACGGTGGTTACTACCTAGGTCTGGGCAATGAGGTAGATGGACGCTATAGCACGCACCTAGCCGAGTACGCAGACTATTTGCAGTTTGTAGATGCCGCCAGAGCGCACGTACACAGCATAGAACCGAAACTGGCTGTGGGGGTAACGGTAACTGCGGCTGCGCCGCTAGGCATGCCCAGTTTGTTCCAGCGTTTGCAAGCTGTGACAGACATACTACCTTTTGATTACTACGGCTATGACGGCGCGTTAGCGCTCGAGTCCAACGAGGACATTCACGCGACTATCGACAAAATTATGGACGCTTATGGTGACAACCTTACGCTTGTTCAGGAAACAAACTGCCCGAGTGCCACGGCCTCAGGTAGTTCGCCAGACTTGCAAGCTGCGTGTTTAGAGGTGATGCTCGAGTCCTTCCAGCGCTACCCACAAATTCGCTATATAAGTGTGTTCAGTTTCTCAGATTTTGATAGTGAGACCTGTGAGTTTATACTCGATGCTTTTCGGGTGGCAGATGAAGACTTGCCGAACTGGTACTTACCCCGTTTAGAAGGCTTTTTGTGTGAAATTGGCATGGTGGCTGCTGAAGGTACGCCCAAACCTGCTTGGGATGTATTTTTAGCCCAAGCTCAAAAGCTGAGCAGCACAGTAAAACTGAATCCTCAATAAATATGTTGCTGAGCGTTAACCGGACTAAATAACTGATGTAAACAAACATGCCAAGCCTATTCACGGGGCTTGGCATGTTCATGTGTTGATGTGATTGGTGATGCTGTGTTGACTGATGTCAGCATCAACCAAGGTTCAAAGCTTTGCTGATGACATAGGCTGAACAATCTCGGATTAAAACGAGAGGCAGTTGCTCCTGCTAATCATCTTTTTGAACTGTCTCGACAAGGTATTTATGTGTGAGGCTCGGGTTACTTAATCAGATTACTTAATCAATCGCCTCGAGAAACTCTTGGCGTAGGTCGCGGTCATCTGCAAACAGGCCGCGCATGGCACTGGTGCGGGTTGTGGAGTGTTGCTTTTGAACGCCGCGCATCATCATGCACATGTGGCTGGCTTCGGTCACAACCGCCGCACCTTTGGGCGCAAGCACGTCAACCAGCGCGTCAGCAACTTGGCTGGTAAGGCGTTCTTGCACTTGCAAGCGGCGTGCAAAGACATCTACCACGCGGGCAAATTTGGAAAGCCCTAAAATTTTTTGGTCGGGAATGTAAGCGATGTGGGCCTTGCCATAAAACGGCAGCATGTGGTGCTCACAGAGTGAGTAAAATTCAATGCCTTGCACGACCACCATATCCGAACCGTCACCTTCAGCTTCAAACAGCGCGTCGTTAATGACGGTGTGCAAATCCATGTGATAGCCAGCGGTTAAGTCGCGCATAGCTTTTTCAACGCGGGCTGGTGTTTTGAGTAACCCTTCGCGTGAGACATCTTCACCCAAGCCAGTAATCAGGTGGCTGATGAGGTGTTCTAGCTTATCAGGAGATAGCTCAGCACTAAGTGCAGGCGACCCCGTGACAGGCGGGTGGTCATGATGAAGGCCGTTGGGGTTAGCCTCAATACGAACAATAGATTCCATGCGTGTCCTTTCTGGACAGGCTGCGGGGTTTGTCTAAGGTTGATAGCGATTTGGATAGCTATCAACGCAACTATGTCACACAGTGCATGTCAACCCGCGCAGACGTTAACGGTGGATTCCTTATGGCAACATTTGTGCCCAAATCTTAAGAGATATACCTCGAAAGAGGCGTGTTGGAATCCAAAGACGACCAATTAGCCGATGACCCACGTATTAATGTGTGGGTTAAGACTGCTATTGAACAGAGCAGTCACTCGTGGTACAGATGTTCTGCTTCGTTCAGAGATTTAGGTTACTTGTACAAGGTTTGTATAACCGTAAGCCAGTTAACGGTAATCTTAGTTACGAATGAGGCTCAGTTGCGAATGCGCTTGGGCAAAAACGCGCGAACATCAAGATAGCGCGCAAAGTGAAGTAGTGGCGGCCCTTGTAAAGGAATCTGCCAAGCCTCGTGTAAACTGTTCTGGACAACGTTGACCTTAGCTAGTTGGAGCGGCCAAGGTGCATGCTGAATGTCACCCCGGTAGAGGCGGCCGCGGCTGTCGCTACTGTAAAGACAGTAGCGCTCCGTTAAGAAATGCTCAAGGCTGCCTGGCTGGGCCTCAAACACCTCGCCGACAGGTTTGTACTGCCCTTCAAAGGCAGCAGCAGGCGCGTCTTTATGATGGCGCACACTCTTGTAATAAATAGTAGCGTCTGCATGTGGGGCGTGTTGAGCTGTGTTCAAGTGATGCTGAGTATGTTCAGATTTCATCACACCGTGTTGAGAAGATGTTGAGGTTGATGGTGCTGTTGTGTCGTCTGTTGAGGCACTATTTACTGTAGAGCACAAACTAGCTTGCGCGCTCATTGTGGCATCAAAATAAGGTAGGTGAAACAGGGCGCGGGCAAGTCTTACGGCTAGCGGATTGTGGGCATCTAGACTAAAAAACCACACGCCCGGTTTCTGTGCTTGGTCTTGGGCAGTTACATAGGTGCGCAA
>JBCCOX010000087.1:0-11334 GCA_039025155.1 Deinococcota bacterium
CCAATGCGTGTACCCAAATAGCGCGTAATCACGTTGTAAACGCCAATGAGTACCATCACTAAAGAGGTCCAAAACATCACCTTACCGATGATAGTAGACACCGTGTCAATGGCGCGGGCGATGGCTAAATCGCCCACTAGCGCAAAGAGCATCAGCACGGCTGCAAGTTGGCTAAGCCAATACCCGACATAAAGCGCGGCAAAATAATCTTGCCCGACCCTAAGCCAGAGGACTAACAAAAACCCAAGGGGTAACAGTGCTGTAACCAAGCCAAGCCCGCGTGCGTCTACGTTGCGAAAAGTTTGAATAACAAACAACAGCGCAAAAATAGGAATAAGAATCACAAAATAAGCGTCTATAACGGGCCGCTCGGGTGTGCCGGCAACCTCACCCAAAGTCACCGCAACGTCTGGAACATTGATGCCCCAGACGGTATTAACCGCGTCCCCGTCTACCACGCGCAACCACGGTGTAAAAAATAAAATGATGAGCAGGACGGCTGCTAAACTATCTACTCTACGAAAAATATGCACAACAAGCTTCCTCCGGACGATGACGTTTATAGCTGTTCCAGTTGATGACATGAAGGCTCGAGCCGTGCAAAAAGCAGGCATCACCGCCGTGTTTCAACGGAATCTGTAGATGAAACACGGTTATAACATGTGCTCATCTAAAAAGTTAATGCCAGCGCCTAGCTTAAACCTGAGAACGAGACTTCCAAACGTGACCATATTTAAGGTCAGATCGCGTTCGCACCATCACAATGCACCATCATGATGAATCTTCTACACAAACAAGTTAGTACATTTTGATAGCAGTTGACATCAGAATGTAAGTGTCATTAAAACACAGTGCCGTAAGAGATGTGTCCCGTATACAGGCAGTAGTATCAAGCAAACTAGGGCTAGTCCGTTGGTATGCTATCGCCTTATAAGATGAGCGTCAATAAGTATGCAGTCTACTCAAAAAATTAATCAAGACCATACATGATTGTGATGGCTTAGTGTATGACACTATCTCTGAACTTAGCTAATAACGTCCCTTGTTATGTGCGTCCGGCGTGTAACGTTGAGATTGTCCTTTGGGGATAGATAGCGACTGCCATGCAGCGCCTTTGAGCGATTTAGCAATATAGACAATTTGCCCCACGTGGTTACTGTAATGGGTAAGTTGGCGCAGGATGGCCTCGAGCACACTGTGCGGCTGCCCGCGAACCGTAACGGTTGCTAGTAAAGTAGTTTCACCAATGGTATCTAAAGCCTCAAATAAGGTCTGCCAACCTTCTTCCCACAAGGCTGTAAGGGCTTCCCGGTCGCTAATGTCACCTATAAATTCAGCATCGCGTTGGCGGTCAGGTTTTTCGCCGTCGGTTGTTAAAAAGTCACGCCACCTCGAGCGCATGTTGCCGTGCAAGTGTTTGACAATAACCGCGATGCTATTGTCTTCAGCAGTTGCCGCTCTAAGTTCAGCGTCATCCAGTTGGGCCATCGCCTGTTCAGCGAGGCGTTTTTGGCTTTGGAAGTTAGCCCGAAGGGTCTCTAATACTTGCTCAGCCAAGACAGTAGCTGAGGGTTTTTGGTATGAAGAAGACATGCACTAGTTTACGCAATTAATACGGTTGGTTCATTTCTTTACACCGTGAGGTTGCTACGTACAACATGCCTATGAGCCATGACAATGCCTAACCTTACGACCTCGCGTAACGTAATAGGGCCCTAGGACAGTGCTATAGGACAGTGCTAAGAGATCAAGACTGTGTTGGTTCAGAGTCGTGTTGAGCTGTCACGGCTTGAGGGGTATCTGTTAAATCATTGGTAATACTGGGTAAGGTCGAGAGGGGATATTCGCCTGTGGCATAGATGCGGCTGTCTAGCTCGAGCCTTGCTAGAAGTGCCGACACAGTGTCGCCGGGGTGATGCGTAGACACCGCAAAATGAGCCCGTACCTGCCCCAAAGGTGCAATGGTATGAGCCGCCACACCATGCTCTAAACGGCTGGCTAAGTTACGTGCTGCGATCAGGGGCGCACCCGGCGCAATCACCATAAACGACTCGCGCCCCCAGTAGCCAAAATAGTCGGTAGCGCGAAGCAGTGAGCGCACCCTCGAGGACGCTTCGTTGAGCGTCTTGTGGTTGATGGCAAAGCCGTAACGCTTGCTAAACGCGCCAGCATTGTCAATGTCAAACACCAATACCGATAGAGGCTCTTGATAATACTGGGCTTTGGCAACCTCTTGTTCTAAAATTTCGTAGAGCCGCCGCCGGTTGATAAGGTGTCTGCTGTAATCAAATTGGGAGGCGGGCACGTGCTTACCCTCGTTGAGCTCACGAGAAAGAATTTCTTTATCTCGCACTAGGCTTGCCAGTCCACCAACTACAATGCCACTGGCCACAAACGCACTTGCAAACGATGACCACGGAACTTGTGAAGCGCTGCCACCAGCGTTTAAATACTGACTGATCTGAATGAGTAAGCTCGAGGCCGTAATGACCAGTACAACAAGTGACTGCAAAACAACCATGTGACTTCTGTACAAAAGCGCTGCTAGGGTAAAAATGCTGGCTTGCCAGACAAATAGTGCGCCTGTCATTGTAGTGTCAGCAGTAAAATTGCTGCTGATCTGCTGCATTAAATATACGTTGAAAGCAACCATATAAGCCGCCACAACACAACTGTAGCCAAAGGTTTTACTGAACTGCTCAAAATCACGCAAAATGCTAAGCCGCCAACCCAGCAACCCCAACACACCAAAAAACACCAAAATGACCACATAGCTAGTTGCGTTCATGGCCGCCAGCCCGGCCATAGCAAGGGCCACCTGAACAGTGCTAACAACTAACAAAGCACCTGCTAAAAGCCATAATAACCAGCGAGTCAGGCGGGTTCTAAGCATTGTTACGTTGTAACGGCGTTCAATCATGATTTTCCTATCTTATACGGATTCCGACTAAACACTCTACCCGTATCCTTTTTCTACGCAAAGTGTTGTCTCGCTGATGATCGGAATCAGGCGGGTTAATTCTTAGGAGGATGAACCTAAAACGGTAGTATCTATCTGGCTGTTGACCTGACATGTTGCTCTATAAATTACATGTGATTGCTGAGTTCACCTACACCTTAGCGAAAAATACAACGAAAAAACAACAAAAATACATTGTTAGGTTAATGCATATCTCAACCCAAGCTCGTCAGATTGAAGTAGAACATAGTTTCGTTGGAAATTAAGACATGTCACAGCATTTCCGTCTAGAGTTGTCTTCGCAACTTCAGGTGCGAGCTGTGCGAGGTGAAACAAACCCACTAAATGTGAAGGAACTCTTCTAAAAATTGCTGTCAACAACAGTTTGAACACTTTTTATAAACCCCGTCACAGACGCAAACAAGATTTTAGATACAGCATGCTAAATCACGTCGGTGACGCAAATTGACGTTTGAGATTGAATACCTGTCCGAAGTATTGGTCAAAGCATCATTATAGTACGACAGTGTATCACGTGATGATTTTAGTTGAGGTGGATGAACGTGTTTGGATTTACTTCATGTTAGCGTACAAAATCATTAACTTGATTACCTCAATGTGTTGCTAGTGATGTTGCTGTCTAGTAACATCACTCTGGGTGTAAAATGCGACATCTGAGTAGCAATAGTTGAGGTGATGTTACAAGTAATTTACGTGCAAGGGGGCGTGTTAAGTAAGAGGGAAGGGGAGATCATCTTAATTACAGCCTATGTGTAGTCAAAGATGGCGTTGTTGTCAGTACCATCGTTATCAGCATCATCACCTAAGCTTGTGGTGGATTAACTTTGTGATGGATTAACTTATTGTGTGATTGCCAATCAAATTGCAATGTATATCTATGATGTGTATCGACATAGGGGTATCTACTACACAGGGTGTATCTAAGCCATAGAGGTGAAACCTAGGGAGGCGAGCTATGCAACTAAGATACTTAGGGCATTCTGGAATTGCACTCGAGATTGACAGCAGTGCTAGTGGCACAGACGCGGCAACGTCGTATAAAGGACAGGTGCTTATCGACCCATTTTTAACGGGTAACCCAGTGGCAAACTTAAACGAAAGCGACTTAGCCCCATCTCATATTATTGTGACCCATGCACATGGTGACCACTATGGCGACACTGAGGCCATAGCAACACGGACAAACGCAACACTTATATCAACGTTTGAAATTGTAAACTATGCTGCTAACAAAGGTGTTAATGGACATGGCATGAACATCGGCGGTGGCCACAGTTTTGGCTTTGGGCGCGTGACCTTTACCCCAGCTTGGCACTCGAGCGCGTTTCCAGACGGTACGTATGGTGGTATGCCTATGGGTGTCGTGATTGAAAGCAGGGCCAAGACCCTCTACCACGCAGGGGATACGGCTTTGTTTAGTGATATGCGCCTGATTGGTGAAACGTGGTCACTCGATGTGGCACTTTTGCCCATCGGCGATAATTTTACAATGGGGCCAAGTGCTGCGCTTAAAGCAGTTACACTTTTATCACCTAAAGTTGTTATCCCGATTCATTACAATACCTTTGACCTCATTGCACAAGATGCTGAGGCTTTTAGAGCCCAAGTTGAACGTGAAACAGACACACGCTGTATTGTCTTAGAACCGGGTCAGCACTATACCCTTTAAGTTTAAGACCAGTGGCGGTGTTGCTAGTCAGCAATGCGAGATCAGGATGACAAGCGCGTCCTAGACACAACGAAAAATCGTCAAAATCAAATTGTGTTGATGGATTTTCGTGTCAGACGTTTTTATAATGAGTTCATCTAGCATTGCTGGTTGCTAGTCGTATTGTTGTTTGTAGCGGTGTTGCCAGTGGCGGTGTTGCTAGTTATGGTGTTGGGCATCTTCTTGATGTGTGTCATCTGGTTATCAAGGAGAGGCATTTTGTTGATGTGCATCTTACTGATATACATCGCGTACTGACATACATCGCGTTGTTACGAATACCTGTAACAGGTGGCTACTGGTACAAGCTAAGAGCGTAAAAAACCGAGCTGTTAAGTGAGTAGCGTCCCTATACAGATGGTGTGCTTATTTCTTAACATCAATGGGTGTCCCAGACAAAAAATGCGACACAATTGGTAATGCCTTTTTAGGATGTCTGCAATGTGATAAAGAAGTATCAACACTTTGTGTAAACGCTTTTAAGTGCAAACAATGAGGTGCTCGAGCGAGTAACCTGCATCACCCTACAACATGAAATGCTGATAATCTGCAGGGCTAAAGCTAGCAGGGGCTTGATGAGACGCATCAAAAATGTGTGCGTGACAGGGCTATTTGCGAATTTATGTACCATCAATGTGCCACAATCGGCTATGATAGATATAGGTGGCGTTGAGACTTGCGTTTTCTAGTGCGTTTTCTAGGCTGTTTTCTGTGGTGTCTTCTATAGCATTTTTGAGGGCATCAGCACATAAGAACGCATACAAAAGCCAGCTTATAAACTTGTCCTAGACGAACATAACAGCAGGCTTGACGACATCATGTAAGGTGCTAGATGTGAGCTGCTAGCGCACCACTAGCACCTGACGCACTACAGTTAAATAACGAGGCTAAATTGCACGAAAGGGTTGCCATACGGTTACGCATAAACCTCGCAAGGAGAATCTATGAGTACGGATGAAGTAAGACCAAGTTTTTTGCCTGAGGGATATGCAGCGATGTTTTTGATTGGCTCCGGTCAATCTGCCAACGTCTTTTTAGCTACCTACGAGCACAAAGACGAATACGCGCTCAAAATGCTCAAACCAACTGCGCGGCGTGACCCTAAACTGTCGGCAATGTTTGAGCGCGAAGTTAAGCTCACTTTGTCGCTCGAGCACAAAAATGTTGTCAAAGCGCGCGAAGGTGAGGCAACCGGTGAACGGGCTTACATGGCGCTCGAGTTCTACCCTAAAAACCTCGACACGTTGTTAGTTGAAGAAAGCATGATTCCGCTCGAGCAAGCCTACAAAATTATTCTTGGGGTGGCCTCGGGACTGGCTTATGTTCACAAACAAAATATTATTCACAGGGACATTAAACCCGCAAACGTCTACCTAGACAACGACGGTGTGGCCAAACTAGCTGACTTTGGTACAGGTGTGTATGCCAATGAGCAACAAGACGAGCGCGCAGGCACAGTTTACTATATGGCCCCCGAGATTTTTCTGGGC
Organism: Deinococcota bacterium; assembly: GCA_039025155.1. Taxonomy (GTDB): domain Bacteria; phylum Deinococcota; class Deinococci; order Deinococcales; family Trueperaceae; genus JBCCBI01. The sequence goes on from JBCCOX010000087.1 coordinate 6,179, forward strand.
GAGCCTTCGTCTTTACAGAGTGATATTTACAGTTTAGGTGTGCTTGCCTATGAAGTTCTCACGCACCGCCGCCCTTTTGATGGTGACGACTACGAAAACGTGAAAAACGCCCACCTTTTTTCAGTGGCAGACAATCCTAGCCGCCACCGCGAGGGCTTAGACAAACGCCTCAACAAAGTCTTTGCCAAGGTGCTTGCCAAAGAACCGCTCGAGCGTTACAAGACCGTTGCCGAGTTTGGCAAAGCGTTTCAAGCAGCCATCTCAACAGCAGAGGCCAGCAGTGACGATACAACTACTGTAGGACGCGCTGCAGCTAAGCAGCCTAGTGTGGGCCGAGGCTCGAGGGGGAGCGCCACACCTACCCGTCAATCAACAGGCCGCGGTGCAGCCAAACCTCAACCTAGTAAGCCACAAACAGACAAGCAACAAGGTGGTTTGTTAGGTAAATGGTTTAACCGCAAAAAATAGTATCAGCTAAGCCTGTTTCAGCTATATTTATAGCAATATGTATTTTGGGGACTGCCTGTTGAGTCTCTAAGGGGCAAGCGTGCTCTCTAGGGTGATGTTCAGCTAGCGTTGTAAGACACAAGGCTGATATACTCGAGCCACATGATCGATTTTAAAGCCCCCTTACACCCTCTAGCGTGGTTGCTATGCGTTTTGCTAACGGTAGGTATCGTGTATGCTCAGACAGATACTACAGCTACTGACCCTCCAGCATCTGAAAACACAGACATGCCAGACGGTACGTCAGATGCAATAACAGATTCAGATACAACCATACTAGCTGTACCTGCAGAAGCAGAAGCGCCCACGCTCATCCTTGACGGCCTCGGTAGTCGTTTGCTGACGGGCGAAACAGAGCTTACCGTCATCGGTGAAGTAACGCCGGGTGCAAGTTTAAGTATTAACGACTTGCCTGTTGCTGTGACTGAAGACGGCGGCTTTACGGCCTCGTTTAACTTGGCTGAGGGGGTGTATCAACTGGTTTTTGACGTGCGTGTGCCCAATATTTTGCTGCGCCGCACAGTCACCGTACAAGTGGACACAAGCCCGCCAAGTTTGCGGGTAAACACACCTGCAAGCCTGCTTACCACAGCAACAGTTATGCTGTCAGGCGCAACCGAACTGGATAGCCAGTTGGCAGTACTCCGAGACGGTCGTGTGGTGGCTGAATACGAGGCTGTAACGGCAAGCGCGTTTAACCTCGAGCTTGAGCTAATTGAGGGCTTAAACATCTTTGAAGCTGTTGCTACAGATGAAGCTGGTAACAGCATAGGAAGCCGTTTTGCAGTTGTTCGTGATAGCACCCCGCCGCTATTAGAACTAGCTGCCTTGCCCGCAGCAACCCGCTTTAACACCGTGCAGTTGCGTGGCACAAGCGACCCTGCTAGTAACGTGCGCATTACAACTGCCCAAGGTGTCGTTAGCGCCGAAGTTTACAGCGACGGTAGTTTTGAAGCAAGTTTGCCGCTTGTAGAAGGTGGTAACGAGTTGCGGGTTCAAGCCGTAGACAGTGCTGGTAATGTGCAAGAACAACAACTCACTGTGGTTCAAGACACCCAAGCACCCCAGCTTACAGTCACAACTTCAGAAGCAACTGCAGTTACCCAAGTTGCCAGCGCAACGCTATCTGGTGAGGTACAAGATAACGATACAAGTACCCTTGTGCTGCTCATTAACGGTGAGCCTGTTGATCTCGAGCAAACTAGGTTTAGCTACCCTGTTGAGCTTGTAGAAGGATTAAACGCCTTTTTGGTGAGTGTTGGAGATGCTGCCGGCAACGTGACCCAACGCGAACTTACGCTCGTACGTGACAGCACTGCACCCAGGTTAGACATTGACAGCCCGCTCGAGCTGGCCAGCCCGCGCGCGCGCATCTTAATCCACACCGAAGAAGGTGCTCGAGTGAGCCTCGACGGTACGCCGCTCGTGGTGCTACCCGGCGGCGTGGTGGTTGCCGAGGTTGATCTAACAGCCGCTGAGAACAGCTTTGTTATTGCTAGCGAAGATGCTGCTGGTAACCGCAATGAACAAACTGTAACGGTAACGTATACACCTTAACGACGAGTTACAGGTATCTCACCTGGTTATTTTGGTAACCAAGTAACTCGAGTAGCGCGAGGTGTAAGGGCAGCCAAGTTCGATTGGAACGTTATGAACGTTGCAGGAGTTTCAGGATGTATGTTGTTGAGTTTGGTATAAAAAGCTCATAAGCAATCCGTCATACCCTAGCTAGGTTATTCTTTGTGAAATTAACCCACGTGCTGCAGTGCGTTAGTGAGACAACCCTTGTGTAGAAACAGCACCCGACTTCGCTGCTTCGGAATCCGTATAATACCAAATCCGGTTGATTCCCGAAGGGATCAACCCCTGCCAGAGCAGGTAAGATAAGCTACGAAATTCGCGCTGGACGAGATGATGCCTTTAGGCATTATTCGAGATATAAGCGGATTTCGTATAAACCACCAACGTGAGTATGTCCTGAGGTGAACTGTGTCTAGCTTAGCTATGAAACAACTTGCAAGTTCACTGCTTATTGGCGTGTTAACCGTGGTGGTGTATTTGTCCGGTTTAAGCCGCCCGGCTGATGACCTTATTTTAGATGCTTGGTTTCGGCTGCGAGGAAGTCAGCCTTTAACACAAGACGCCTCAACAGGAAACAGCTCAGCAGGAGACGCTCTAACAGGCGATATTGTGGTCGTTGCCATTGGTGAAGATTTTTTGGAAGCTTATCCAAGCCTGCCAATTGACCGCCGCTTTTATGCTCGAGTCATTGATACCCTAGCCCAAGCAGGTGCTCGAGCTATTGCACTAGACGTGTTTTTTCCTGAACCCAAAGAAGCTGAAGATGGCCCGCTGGCGCAGCAAGTTCTCAGCCACGAGGTTGTCTTGCCGCACATTGTGCAAGCGCCGCGCGCGCAACTAGCTGTATTGCCACGGCTTGCCCGGTTAGTGGGTGTAGGCCGCAATCAGCTCACCAGTTACTTAAGTAGCGAAGACCATTTACCGTATAACCCTTTACTGGAAGATGCCGTGCGCGGGGTCATCAGTCAACAAGCGGGCGCGCGGCGTATGCAGGCCGAGTTTATATTTCAGGATGGCAACTTGCCCTCATTTCCTTATGTCACTGTACAACAGGCAACTCAGCAAGATAGACCCAACACAGCTCAGCCGACGAGTGAGCTACGCACGCGCGTCAGCAGATTGTCAGCAGACGTGCTAAGCAGTGGCAGTTTGCTGATTGATTATCGGGGTAAAAGTGGCAGTTTTCCGACGCTATCGTTTTTGGATGTCTATCAACAAAACGTGTCATTTGCGGATGTTCAAGACAAGATTGTCCTGATTGGCTATACCCTAGTAGGTACAGTTGACGATCAGATTGTGACACCTTTTGGCCTCATGGCGGGGGTGGAGGTTAACGCCAACAAGGTCTACACCCTGCTGTACGGACGTTTACAGGTGCTAGGGCCAATGTGGCAGGCTGTCTTGTTTATGGGGCTTAGTACACTATGGAGCATCCTGAGCCGCCGTCGCCGCGCGCTGTGGTGGATCATTTTAGCGAGTGCGGCTAGCTTTGCAGCTAGTCTTGGCTTGTTTTACATTGGGATTTTTGCCTCACCGTTGTTACCTGTATTAGCCGCGTTAGTTATTTATGCGCTGACTAATTATCATCATTTGCGCGAACTGGACGCGCAGCTTTCCACCCGAATTATCGTTTTGTTAGATGCTTCTGGGTTTGCACAAATTGGTCGCAAAGTGCCTGCAGTGTCATCCTTGGCAGGTAGTGGGAACTTGCCTGAACAGGTTGCTGAGCCTGTAGCTGATGGTTCAACGAAAGGTTCAACTAGGGACTCAATCAGGGGTTTAACTACAGGACTCATTAAAAGACTGGTGCGCGGGCAAACTGGCTCACAGCAGCAACTAGTGAGTGAAACCGGTCCTGAAACTGGCGCTAAAACCAGTGCTAAAACCAGTGCTAAAACCAGTGCTGCTGAAGAAGCACCTGAGGACGATTTAAAAATAAACTCAACAGCACTGAACACCACCGACAACACCCCCGAAAAGCTCGAGGGCCTCAGTGCAAGTTACTTAGTACGCGACGCACCAACCATGCTCAACAGTTTGTGTGACAGCTTAGCTGCCTTACAAGGTGTGCTATACATTGAGCAACTCCGTTACACAACGGCAGAACGTGATTCAGATGTGCAGCACGTAAGCCCTTCGGTAACTGCTAAGCTCGAGCAGCTTGCCTTAGCAGCGCGCCACCAAGAAAGGTTGTTTGAACAGCTTGGAGAGCCAAGTTATCTGGCTGCGCCTTTGTTGTTAGACGGCAGTCCTTTAGGAAGTTTAGCTATTGCACTTGCAGAGTCACCTAGCGACGATGTGCGCAGTTTGTTTGTGAGCTCGCTAGAAAACATTCAACAACTTGCTCATTACCGTAGCAGTGCTGAGCGCTTACGGCAATTAACCCAAGCGCCGCGCCCGCTTCATTTGGGCTCGAGTGAACGCAAGTTGGACGCACTTGGGCTGCTTGCTGATTTGCTACAAACTGAGCGCAGTTGGTTTGGTGCCTTGCTCGAGACACTTCCACAGGTAGTTTTTGTCTGTAATGTTTACGGTGAAACCATTTACCGCAACGTTGCTGCACGTGCTTTTTTTGGCGAAACGCGCAACATGTTGGTGGCTATTCCGGGTAAAGTAGCCCTTTCTGAAGACCGTTTCCGCGAAGACTACAGTGCAGCACTCAGTGAGCAACGCCAACTTGAACTGGGCACAACACTGCTGCGTGGTGGCGCACCTGTGCTACTTACATTGCGGCCGGTAGTGCAAGCTGGGCGGGTGCGCGGAGTGGCCGGCATGGTCAACAATTTGTCAAGTATTGAAACCCTTTACCGCAACCGTCAAGATATGGTGGCCATGATTGCCCACGACCTACGCTCGCCGCTCACAGGGATTCAGGGCTTTAGCGACTTGCTACTTGAAACTGAGCTGGACGACGAACAAAAAGAATACCTCACTATCATCAGCAGTGAAGCTGCCCGCATGGCCCGTTTGACCGACGACTTTTTAGAACTCAGCCGTATTGAATCCGGCAAGTGGCAGATCACCCGTGGCCCTTGCGATTTGGCAGAACTGCTGCGCTACGCCATTGC
>JBCCOX010000088.1:0-11313 GCA_039025155.1 Deinococcota bacterium
ACGCCATCAGCTTTCTACTGAGCTGGATAGGTCAAAGTACTCACGCCAAGACAAAATTTTGCCACTGTCATCTAGCTCAGCGATGATTGCATCAGGTGTTGTGCCGGTGAGGCCGTCACTGCGTCGTGTGATTGTCCAATCCCACTCGACGGCTAAGCGCGTGCCATCTGCAGTTGCAAACACATTTTTGATGTTGATGACAAGGTTGTGGTAGTCGCGGTGAAGCTTGCCCATTTCAGCAGCTAACTCGTGAACCGGCCATGTACCTGCAGGGGAGACTAGAATGCCCTTGGGATGCCAATCGTCTAGGGCTAGCTCGAGCTTATTTTGCTCCCAAGCTCGAGCTTGTCGTATCACTAACTCACGTAGAGACCTACTTACATCGCTTGCTTGCTTAGGCAACGCAGCTTGATAAGGGTTAGTTGGAGTATCCATACAACTTCCTACCAAAAAACAAGCCACCCGCAGGTGACTTGTTAGGGATGAGGCTAAATTTACTCGAAGCGAATATTGCGTTCGTCTTCCAGGCCAAATGCGTGCATTTTTTCTTGATCAGCAAGGAGGTCAACACTGTCGCCAGCTTGAACGCGGGCGTGTGCGTCAATGCGTGCAACCAAGCTCTGGTCACCAGCTACAGATGCAATAATCACTGTTTCTGCACCGAGAGGCTCGACCACTTCCACGGTGGCTTTAATAATGTTGTCACCTTCAGGAATACTGGTATTACCACGAATGCCAAGGTCTTCTGGGCGAATACCAAAGTAAACTTTTTTGCCGTTGTGAGCAGTTAGTTTACCTGTTAGCTCAGCGTCTGGTACAACATCAAAGCTGCCATCTGGACCTTTGATATGCTCGCCGTCAACATTGCCAACCAAGAAGTTCATCGCAGGTGAACCCATGAAGCCACCCACAAACTTGTTGACAGGTTTTTCATAGAGGTTAATTGGGGTATCCACCTGCTGAATAAGCCCGTCTTTCATGACCACAATGCGCGTGCCCATAGTCATAGCTTCCACTTGGTCGTGAGTCACGTAAACAGTGGTAACACCTAGGCGGCGGTGAAGTTTAGAAATAGAGGCACGCATTTCTACGCGCAGTTTGGCGTCAAGGTTAGAAAGTGGCTCGTCCATGAGGAAGACTTTTGGCTCACGAACAATAGCGCGCCCTAAGGCAACCCGCTGACGCTGACCGCCAGAAAGTTCGCGTGGACGGCGCTGCAATAAGTGCTCAATTTGGAGGATGCTGGCAGCTTCTTTAACGCGCTCAGTAATTTCGTTTTTAGGTGTTTTGCGAAGGCGCAAGCCAAACGACATGTTTTGCTCAACGTTCATGTGCGGGTAAAGCGCATAGTTTTGGAACACCATGGCAATGTCGCGGTCTTTGGGTGGCATGTCGTTTACAACTGTGTCACCAATGCGCAATGTGCCGTCAGAGATTTCCTCGAGCCCAGCAATCATTCTAAGGGTAGTCGTTTTGCCACAGCCAGACGGCCCCACAAACACCATAAACTCTGCATCAGTGATATTAAGATTAAAATCCTGCACAGCGGTTACATTGCCAAATCGCTTGTACACGTGATCAAGCACTACTTCTGCCACAGCAGACCTCCTAAGATTTGGGAACTAATCGTTATTGTAGCGCTTGCCACACCCAGTTACAAGCGTACTTGACAAACAAGTACGTCATTAAAAAACAAAGGTGCTAACACGCGCACAGTAGTTCGTAAGATAGTTCACGTTGTCTTAATGATTAGACGCTCAACTATACCCCGACTGTGTCCTTGGATGCAACTTTAATGGATGTGACCTTAGCAATTCGAGATTAGGATGACAAGCGCGTCCTAGACGCAACGAAAAATCATCAAAATCAAACCATGCTGATGGCTTTTCGTGTCAGGTGTTTTAGGATTAAGGTCATGTCGAATTGCTGGATATGCCCTCAGATACCGTTTTGGGGTATTTTATCGCGTTTCTGCGAGCACTTAACCTATGGTTGCTGCCAGTTACTGCTGACGGTAAAAGTCAAAGGTAAGTTTGGCATAGCTTGTTAGGCAGCCGCTTTGTCGCGTTTACGTAAACTGGGGTTGAGTACGCGCTTGCGCAGACGAATGGCCGAGGGCGTCACCTCGAGCAACTCATCATCGGCAATGTACTCGAGGGCTTCCTCGAGTGACAACTTTTTAGCTGGGGTGAGCACCATGTTGTCGTCACTTCCGGCTGCGCGCACGTTGGTGAGCTTTTTGTTTTTGTTTACGTTGATGTTAAGGTCACCCGCTCGAGCATTGGCTCCGACGATCATACCGACATAGACCTGCGTGCCGGGGTCAATAAAAAAGCTACCTCTATCTTGAAGTTTAAAGATGCTATAGGCAAACGCTTCGCCTGCTTCCATGGCGACTAAAGACCCGTTTTGACGGGTTTTAAGCTCGCCGCTAAAGGGTTTGTAGCTGTCAAATACTGTATTCAGCAAACCCTCGCCTTGGGTCATGGACAAAAACTGGCTGCGGTAGCCAAACAGCGCCCGGCTAGGAATCACAAAATCCAACTTGGCACGCCCACTTTCTTGGGCCATGTTGACCAGTTCACCTTTACGGCTCGAGAGCGACTCCATGACCGCGCCCATGCTGCTTTCAGGAACATCTGCGACAACGTGCTCGTAGGGCTCAAAGCGTTTGCCGTCAATGGTTTTAAGGATAACTTCAGGGCGCGACACGCTAAACTCGTAGCCTTCGCGGCGCATTTGCTCAATGAGGACAGAAAGGTGTAATTCGCCTCGCCCAGACACACGGTACTGTTCATTTCCAAGGTCTTCAAGTTTAAGTGCCACGTTGGTAAGAAGTTCGCGCTCGAGCCGCCCTTTAATATGCGTTGAGGTTAAATATTTACCTTCTTTACCTGCAAAGGGGCTGCTGTTGGGGCTAAAGTTGACGCTGACCGTGGGTTCGTCAATGGCTACAACAGGTAGCGCGTCAGGTGCGTCTGGATGGGCCAACGTATCGCCAATTTGCACGTCATTGAGACCGCTCAAAAGCACAATATCACCAGCTTGAACCTCGTCAACCTCAACTTGCTCTAAGCCAAAATGGGTGTAGGTTTTGGTGATGCGCCCGCGGGCCTCGCTGCCATCTCGGTGAATGTGAACAACCGTTTCATTTTTCTTGAGTTGCCCGCGCCGCACTCGTCCGATGGCAAGTCTACCCAAATAGTCTGAGTAGTCGAGGTTGGCAACTTGAAACTGAAACGGTGCGTCTAGGTCAATGCTGGGTGCAGGGATGTGCTCGAGCATCACCTCAAACAAGGCGCTCAGGTCATCTTTGGGTTGGTCAAGCTCGAGCCACGCGCGGCCTTCTTTGGCAACAGCGTAGACAACCGGAAAGTCAAGTTGTTCGTCGCTAGCGCCCAGTTCCACCATCAGATCAAAAGTGAGGTCAACAACCTCGTCTGGGCGGGCGTCTCTGCGGTCAATTTTGTTAACCACAACGATGGGTTTAAGCCCTAAGGAAAGCGCTTTATTGAGCACAAAACGGGTTTGCGGCATGGGGCCTTCTGCGGCATCAACCAAGACCAGCACGCCGTCAACCATATTCAGCGCGCGCTCAACCTCGCCACCAAAGTCGGCGTGTCCGGGGGTATCTACCAAGTTAATTTTGACGCTATTCCAGTTCAGTGCGGTATTTTTGGCCAAAATGGTGATGCCGCGTTCACGCTCAATGGCGTTGGAGTCCATGACCCGCTCAGCAACTTCTTGATTTTCCCTAAATGTTTTAGATTGACGTAAAAGCCCGTCTACCAAGGTAGTTTTGCCGTGGTCAACGTGGGCGATGATGGCGATATTGCGGTAGTTCATAGCGTGTCCTTTGAGGGGGATGGCACAGCAAAGTGCATCAGCGCGATGTGCTTGCGTGCACGTGCGTTTAAAGTCATGCAAACTGAAGCGTTAACTTGGGGAGTACAGCGTGTAACTCTATATGTGGATATATGCGGCCGTATAAGATGGCACAGGTGTTAACCAAATTGCAAGTCAGCATTCTGAGGGATAAATCTTCGAGGCTGACAGGTTAGAAGTAGTTACTTACCTAAAGAAGTAGCTACTTACCTAAACAGGTTAAGTAACCTACCAACGTAAATTATACGCGCTGCTGCTGGGAAAGGTTGCCAAATGACTGACACAGTATATTGATAATGTGTTGATGCAGTGTGATGATTTGCGTTGCCATTAAAGATAGCAGTTGCACAAGCACCTGTTACAGTCTGATAATCAGTCACTCGAGGTGTCGTCAGAAAGGGCGAAGGGGAGATGCCATCAGATGCTAGGCATGTATCCCTAACTTGTGGAGTTGCTAAACGACTAGGGTGTCCGCCCATGATGATTTTATTTGGGTGCTATAGACTGCTGTCCATGATGACTGCTGAGGATAGCTCGAGCAACGCCCAAGCATTTTATTGATAGCTGAATTTACGTGCTAGACGCATCATTAAGAATATAAAAAAGACCCTGACGCTAGCGTGTCAAGGTCGTATCAACACATATAAGTTTGTGAATAGACGTAAAAAAGTAATTAACTGACTACAAGCCAACCTCACCGCAAGCCACAACAACATCTAACTGCTGATCAGAAAGATGAATATTGAGGTAGTGGTCGCCGCTAATGATGTTGTCAAAAGGCACAGGGGTGACCGTAGTGCTAAAGCCACTAGCCCCGTTCACGTTCTCGAGCGGCACGACAATATCCCCGCCAGACCCGCAATTGCCCGCGTGAAAGTGAGCTGGATGGTTGCCGCCTAGCGGCGTGCCTTGTAGGGCAATGGTCACTACTGTAAACCCGCTGCCGTAGTCAGATAAGAGCACAGAGCCAGTTACCCCAGAACCCGAAAGGCTCCCCACCGGATAACGCACGCTGCGGCTAGCTCGGTTGACATAACTGCCAGCTAGGGCAGTTGTGTTGCTTGCTGCAGGGCTAGGGGTGCTGCCCACGGTGACCGACATAGGGACAAGGACACTGTCAATCATGTGAATCACGCCGTTGCTTGCTTCGAGGTTGACCTCGAGCACGGCGGCGTCGCCTACACCTGCGTTAGTAATAGGGAGGGTGCTGCCCTCGAGCGTGGTGAAAAACTGCATGTCCGCCGTGATGCGGTCGGTGGTGAATAAGCCGGGTACGACGTGATACTGCAACAAAATCCCTAGCTGACTGCGACTTGCCAAAATTGCACTTAACTGGCTCTGCGGCAGCATGTCAAAAGCGTCGTTGGTAGGCGCAAAAATAGTAAACGGACCGGGCCCGCTGAGCGCGTCAACCAAGCCTGCTTCTTCTATTGCGGTGACCAACGTGCTAAAGCGGGCATCGCTCATGGCCAGCTCGAGTACGGTCTGAGCGCGCGCTTGGGGAACCATAAGCGCAAGAAATCCAATCAAGGTGATGATAATATGCTTCACAGGGAGCCTCCTTCAATTCTTAACCTTAAAACTATCACTTAAAACCATCGTAGCATACGTTCTAGCGCAGGTTTTTACCACTGCACATAGCAACCTTAAAAGCAGCGCTTGAACCTGGCTACAAGCTTGTGTCAACGACTACAATGATAACTAGCCGACAAACCTCCGTCCGTTGCGTGCTAGGCTCATTAGGTGCGTAACCCAAATGAGCCTGTTAGGGTGCTGTGTAAACACATCGCTAACGCGGTCTCAAGCAACTAGGGTGGGTACTGAAATATCTGCTGGAGGAAGCCTTTAACATGCTCAAAATGTATACAACAACGTGGTGCAGTGATTGCGTTATCACTAAACAAGTGCTTGCAAAGCGTGGCATTGCGTTTGAAGAAATTAACATTGAAGATGCACCCGAGGCCGCTGACTACGTGATGCGTATCAATGGTGGCAAGCGCAGCGTGCCAACCCTCGAGTACGCAGGTCACGCGGCAAGCCTATCTGGGTTTAGTCGGGCCAAGTTAGACACGTTTTTGAATGACGCTGGCGTGTTAGACGACGCTAGTGTTGTGGGAGCTGCCTCCTGAGCGAGTCCAGTTCTTCACCCTTCGATGGCATTTCACCCCAAGCCCTAGAAGATAAAGCAAGCGCTGTTCATGCCATGTTTGAAGCGCTCGCAGTGCGCTATGACCTTGTGAACGACGTGCTCAGTTTGGGGATTCATAGGTCTTGGCGTCAAGAAGCTACCCACGAAGTTTTTGCAGATGATATCTCTGTAGATGATATCCGTGTAGAAGCTGCTAAGCGTATTCTAGATGTAGCAACAGGTACTGCAGATGTCGCTATAGAACTCAAGCAACACTGCCCTAGTGCTGAGGTTGTTGGCGTAGATTTTTCTGAAGCGATGCTTACGGTAGGGCGTCACAAAATTGCAGGCAAGGGCCTAGATATTGTGCTCGAGCAAGGTGACGGCCTCAACTTAGCGTATCCAGATAATAGCTTTGATGTTATTACCGTGGCCTACGGCTTTCGCAATTTTGCAAATTATCCTCGAGGACTTGCTGAGTTTGCGCGTGTTTTAAAGCCTGCGGGTAAGCTGGTCATGTTGGACTTTCCACCCCCACCAGAGGGCTTACTTGGGCGTATGTTTCGCCTTTACTGCTTACAAATTGCACCCCTTTTGGGCGGGCTCATTACGGGACATTTGTCTGCTTATGCGTATCTTGGTAAGTCTGCACTTGCTTTTCCCAAACCCGCCGACCTCGCCCAGATGATGCTCGAGGCGGGCTTTGCTAGCGTGCGTTACCGCTTACAGAGTTTTGGTGTGTCAGCTATTCATGTTGCGACCCTGCCTGCGTAACACCCTATAGGAGTTACGTACGTGAGGATGAATCTAGCTTGGAGATGCATCTTCTATTGCTTAGCAAAGCTTATAGATAAGCATCAAGCTATCAACTAAGCAGATTGATGGCTACTTGCGCTGCCGGCTTAGTTTGAGCTAACTCATAACCTAACGGCAAACGCTATAACGCAGACAAATTAACCTTGACAACAGGTCTAAAACCAGCTCATAATGACCGTCTACAAGCTGGCTTTAGACCTGTTTGTAGACCTAACCCCAGATTGAATAACAGGGGTTGAATAGCAGGGATTGAATAGTAGGGGTTGAATGACAGTCGGCTGACAGGAATGTGTCAGCGTAATCAATATAGAGATGCTGTACCCCTTAAACGTATCAAGCTAATTATGAAGCTAGCCGAGTTGCCTTTTGTGAGGCAAAACGCGGTAAACTATGTATACATTTTTGGCATGAACGTACACATCTGTGTGACGCATGTCATGAAACAATAATCAAGCTGCTGGCAAGTTATAAACGTAATACGCAAGTCTGATGACATGATAGTGACTTAGAAGCTTAACTACCTATAAGATGCCACAGAACACAGGATGCCACAAAACGCCGACGCCAAGAGGAGAACGCTGTTGCTCAGTCCCAATTTAGAAGTTAACACCGATACGTCCCTTATTGATCCAGACTGGGAAGATTTTGCTGGATATCATGACCAACATTATGGGCTTGCAATTGACTACATCAAGCACATGGTTAAAGGTCTGTCGTATGAAAACAATGTTGCTGACCTGATTATTGGTGACGCTGGGTTTTATGTACAATCTAAAAACTTTCCTGCTGTGTTTTATGGTGACACAGGTGCTGCACAGATAAGTATCTTGACTGAGTCTGAAGCACAAGCGCTCGTTTGGGAAGCTACGGCGTTTTACCGTGCGGGTGACGTACAATCACTAACCTGTATGTACAGTGACCGCTCGCCGCTAGATTCATTTTTTGGCTACCGCACTGAAAGTGGCGAACGCTATGAGCTTGGTGGTTTGCGGACCAGTCTGCCGCTTCACCTGCGTGCCATGGTAGACGCTAAACAAGACGTTGAGTGGGAAACAGATTGGCTTGGGGCCAATAAAGGTGTGCTGGTTTACCAGCGAACCTTCAAAGGTGAACACCTACTTGTGAGTGCGCCCGGCCGCCGTCAGCCGTTTCCACTGATTGGTGGATTTGAAGAATAGCTACTGACATTAGCATCTTTGACATTAGCATCTCTTGAACACCTTTAGTGCTGGTCACGTTATCTTTGGATTAAGAGCTACGCCTAAAATAAATATAAAGCTTAAACCACAATGTTTAGCGCAAAATAAACTGAAATATGCCTGTAGCTAATCATTTTGAATTTTTGCAAAGGCGTGCGCGCAAAAGCTGCTCGAGAGAGCTTGTAGGCTGTTGCGGTTAGGTTAGTTGCGGTCAGGTTAAAGGGCTTGTATGGTTTGGGTATGAACGATAGTAAGTCCAAGCCAGCTATCACACAACCCAGCCAACACCAACACCTTATGAACCAAGCTCAGGACACGCCCAGACGTGGCTTAGGACACCGCTATGATGTCATGATCGTGGGTGCTGGGGTTGCAGGCTGTGAAGCTGCGTGGCGCTGTCAGGCTGCGGGTTTAGATACGCTGCTTATTACGACAAGTTTGGATACGGTCTATAACTTGTTAGGGGATGCAGTCAGGCTCGAGCCACCTGAAGGTAGCCTCATGCAACGTATTGTTGATGATGTTCACGAAGACGGCCTCGTAGGTAATTGGGCGTTTCATCGCCGCGCCAAAACCCTCATTGAACAACAAACAGACATCCACTTACTTCAGTCCAGTGTAATGGCACTGTTATATGAAGATAACTACCAAGACACTCAAGCATCATTACCTGAAGATTTAGCTGCTGAACAGACATCTATCAAACCAAAACAGATTAAAGGTGTACGCACGTGGGAAGGCGTTGACCGCTTTGCTACCCAAGTTGCCTTGTGTGTAGGCAGTTTTTTAGGTGCGCGTCTAACTATTGGCAGCTTAACCGAGGTGGCCGGGCGCTTAAGTGAGATGGCCTATGACGACTTGTTTGAAGACCTTAAAGCGTCTGGCTTTAACTTAGAGCCAACTCAGCTCAATGCAGATTTTCAAGACGGCAGTTTGCCTTATGACGTGAGGTGCCATATGTTTTCTGCTACTGAACAAGATGGCTACAAGCTCGAGCACGCACGCGGTCTGTACGCAGCAGGTGTTTGCCGCCGCGGTTACATTCCGTTTGAAGAAGCCGCTCTAGAAGGGCAGCAGCTTGCCCGTGAACTTATTCGCCATCATCAGCAAAGTTAGGCAGATGCTCAGATGCTCAAATGCTCAGATGTTATGGGATGAGCAAGAAAATGCATCACCCACACAATGTATCACTCGCACAATGCATCACCCACATAATGCATCACCGATACTTAGCCGACATCAAGCTCAATATCGGTAAGCCACAACAGCGATTCGCGTGCTTTGATAGCTTGGGCTGGGTAGCTGTCAATGTCTTTAGGACCCTTGAGGGTGTTTGCTAGCGCGTCACGTTTGTTCTCGCCAGCAACTAAAAATGCAACTGTACGGCTATGGCTTAGGGTACTCGCCGTTAGGCTTAAGCGCGTGCCTTTGGTCTCGGTTGTGACGATGGTGACTAGCCCATCTGCATGAACAGCGCCTGTGCTTGGGAACAAGCTTGCGGTATGAGCATCATCGCCTAAGCCTAAAAAGGTGAGGTCGGCCATGGGGGTGTTGCCAAGTACTTGCGTGAGTGTGAGGTGATAGCCTTGAGCGGCTGCGTCAGGGTCATCTTTCAAAAAAGGCATAGGATGAATATGATTAGGTGGAATGGGCACGTGCTCGAGGAGCGCGTGTTTAGCCGCGCCATAGTTGCTATCTGCATGGTCGTGCGGTACAAAGCGCTCATCACCCCAAAAGACGTTGGTATGTTGCCAAAAAAGTGCCTCGGCGGCTTCTTGAACTAAAAGTTTGTACATGGCCAGCGGTGTGCTACCGCCCGACAAAATAACGTTAAAACAGCCGCGTTCTTGAATAGCGTGTTCAGCTTGGTGAATAAAAAGATCGGTGGCCGCTCTGGCTACATTTTCCACCTGGCGTACAGACCCATGAGTGTCCACAAGATTATCCTCTCTTAACTTTCTTCTTCGCGTGAAGTATCAGAAACATCAATATTTTTCTGCCGGAGCAGGTGAATAGCCCATGCACACACGCCGATGGTCGCTGTAAGCAGGGCAAGTTCAACCGACAAGCTGTTAAACGCGCGCAGGCCAGTGTCTACCGTGGTAGCCTCAGCAACGCCTTTGTTTTCAATGCTAATTTGCAAAATGCGCCGCACGCTGGCAATAACCGCAACCACCAAAAAGGGGACGGGGCTAAAAATACCGCTTTTCAAAAATACGTTGACGGTGGCGATGATCTCTGCCAAGATGAGCGCCAGCATAATTTGTGATAACAGGGTGACACTAAAGTTGGCACGTCCGGTCAGCATCAAAATAACATCGCGGCTGCTGTCCCAGAGAATATACACAGCAATAGCAAACAGCAAAATGACCACGCCAAAAGCAATGAGGTCCTCGAGCAATTCGTTGAGCGTCACTAAACGAACCCGCAAAGGTTTAAGAATGTGCGAGCGGTACATGCGCAAACTACGTTTGGTGGCAGCTTTGCTCGCCAGTGATTTTTTGGTCGTCATAGCGTTCAGTTTACCGTACTTATCTAGGCTTCAACTTGAGGCTAGCATGAAGCTCAACACGGCTATAGCTATAGACTGAACTTGCAAGCGCTCGTCAACATGTAGCATGTGAATTTTGGTGTACACTCGGGGGCGTGAAAGCGCTACCATCCCTGCCCACAAGCCGTATTGTGGTTCAACCACGTGTACCCCAAGTGGTGACGGTGAACTTGGTGAGTCCGGCTAAACAGCCCGTGCTCGAGGTTTGGCAGGGAGATTGCCACACTCGGCATCACTTTAAGGTGCTGGGGCCCGGGCGCAAGCACAGCGAAAAACGCTGGCAGGTTGAAGCAGAGATACCTACAGGCCAGTGGCACTACCGGCTTGATTTAGGCGGCGGTAGTTACTTACCTGAGCAAGGTCACTATACAAGCCAGCTCACCGAGTTGTGGATTCAAGACAGCGAGGTGTTTAACTACCAACCTGAGCCGACGTTATCGGCATCTTGTGTAGTAAAGGTTCCGAACTTTCGGGGGCGGCTTTCTAAACGGGCGTTGTATGTGTATTTGCCAAGGGGGTATCTCGAGCAAGGCCACCGCCACTACCCAGTTATTTACATGCACGATGGTCAAAACTGTTTTGAAAGCTTTGTAGAAGACAGTTTTGCAGGGTCGTGGCAAGCGGATTTAGTGGCAGATAGAGCCATTGCTCAAGGGCAAATGCGTGAATGCATCATCGTAGGCGTGAGTAACGGTGAAGCGCAGCGTATGGCTGAGTACTTGCCGCCTTATGCT
>JBCCOX010000089.1:0-11272 GCA_039025155.1 Deinococcota bacterium
ACGAACTGTTAAACACACTTGAGCACGTACTTGGGCAGGCAGTGTAAGACTAGCGCCACCTTATACGAAATCCGCTTATATCTCGAATAATGCCTGAAGGCATCCAGCATGTCCAGCGCGGATTTCGTAGCTCATCTTACCTACTCTGGCAGGGGTTGATCCCTTCGGGAATCAACCGGATTTGGTATTAAGCATCTTCGGCGAGTTGGGTAAGGATGCGAATATCTGACTCGAGCGTGCGGTGAACGGGGCAGCGGTTAGCAATCTCCTGTAAGCGCGCACGTTGCTCACTGTCTAAGTCGCCCACAAGGTGAATGGTGCGGGTAAACTGGTCAAGTTTGCGGCTACTATCTGTTTCGGAAGTTTCACAGTCTTTGGCGTGAACTTTGTCGTGGTCAACGGCTACGGTGACATCCTCGAGCGGCCATTGTTTACGGTTAGCATACATCCGTAAGGTCATCGCGGTACAGGTGGCCAGTGCTGCTGCCAGTAGATCATAAGGCGTTGGGCCGGTGTCAGTGCCGCCGACCGATTTGGGTTCATCGGCAACCAGCATGTGCCCGTTGGCCATCACATCTGTCCGCAATCCAGCGGCTGTGTGCGCGGCCACGCGGTTATCGTGAACGTCATCTAGCCACGCGGGTCTGGGGGCTTCGTCAAGGTAGTGCGCTGCCCACGCGGCAACTGTCTGCCCAGCGTAGTGTGAATCTTTGTCGCGGCTTAGCAAGTGGTCTGCATCATCTAAACTCACAAAGCTTTTGGGGTGTTTGGCGGCTGTAAAAATCTCAGCAGCGTTGCTGACGCCCACGGTGTTGTCGGTGGGTGCGTGCATGACCAAAAGTGCCCGCCGCAAGTTGCTGATGACATTGTTCATGCTGGCCGCTTCAAGGTCTTCTAAAAACTGCTGTTTGATGGTAAACGTGCGCCCAGCTAGGCGGACTTCGGCGCTGCCTCGAGCCTCAATTTCATCTTCATGATCTGTAAAGAGCTGGCGGACATGCACTGGATTAGCAGGAGCAGCCATGGTTGCCACAGCTTTGACGGAATCTAGCTGAGCTGCTGCGTGTAAGACAGCCGCGCCCCCCAGCGAGTGGCCAACCAGCAGTTGCGGCGGCGCGTAGCTAGTACTTAAATACTGGGCTGCTGCCACCAAGTCGTCAACATTGGACGAAAAGTTGCTGTCGGCAAAGTCGCCTTCACTTTCACCCAAACCAGTAAAGTCAAAGCGCAAGACGGCGATGCCCGCTTGGGTGAGCGCCCGGCTGATGTTAACTGCTGCGTTGAGGTTTTTGGAACAGGTAAAACAGTGGGCAAACAGCGCATAGGCGCGGGTAGGTTGCGCGAGAGGTTGCTCGAGGCGAGCTGCAAGCTGAACACCTTGCGCGTTAGGAAACGTGAGGTTCATGATTGAGGCTCCTTTGGGGGTGTTGATACCTATTTATTGCTAGTTAAGGTTCATGTCTGTTTCTGTGAAGATGTTGTTTTGTTAACGCCCTACACGGCTCAAGTTCATGGGCATCACCTCAACTGCAGCGCGTGTAACGTGGACATCAACCTCAGCCACGTTACTTCAAGATAGCGAAACAGACACCTATATCTATCAACTATATGACGTGACAAGACAGGCGAGCCAAGTTACGAACGTCCGCTTAAACAGCTCGAGATAGATATCCCCAGCAAGCAAATTCAAATTGATGTTGCTTACTTAATCTCAGGTGGGACGCTCGAGTAACGCAGCAAAAAATATCATACAAACTAACGTAAGAACTCAAGCGATGATTTTAACTTAGTACTATTTAAAACATACATCTATAATTTAAATGTACGTTTGAGGGAAGCGTGACTCGAGTCAGCAACATGTACACCTCATCTTCAAGGAGACCCTATGCCATACCGCTTGAACGCCATCACTTGGAAATCGTTTGCTTATGCCGTTCTAGTTGTTAGCCTTGCAAGTTGCGCACAGCTTAACGCACCCACCACAACATCAACACCTAGCGTGCTAGGCATTGGCAGCATCGACATTGGTGCTGATACGGGCCTACAAACAAGCACGCTCGATAATAGCTTTTTAAATTTCCCCAGCGACTTAAACTTTACTGCCACCCCCATCAGCCAACTGACGTTCGACAACGTCAACGGCGTCCCTGGGCGCTTTTTGCTCACTCGGGTACAGGTTCGCAATCTCACCGGACGCACGCTAGACAACGTCACCTTTTTAGCTTTGTCTGTTGCTGGGCGCGACCAGTCACTGACGGCTTACAGCAGGGTACTTACAATTCCGGGTAACCCTGTGACCGATCCTCAGCAGCTTTATCAAATTAAACCGTCGCAGCCAGTATCGCTCAATGGCGTGACCAATGCTAGTTTTGTAGCCTTTTCAGAAGCCGACCTAGACGCTGGCTTTCGGCAAGTCATCAACAACATTCCGGGCGTCAACATAGCAGCCATTTTGCCTTATGGGTTTATTGTCGGCGATATTCCTGTAGGCGGTGAAGCAACCCTTGACCTTGGCTTTTTTATTCCAGACGGGAACACCATTGGGCGCTTTTCGTTTCGCTTTGTAGCTGTCACCGACACCATCGAGCGCTTTACTCAAGGCATCAACGAAATTACAACGAGCGGCAACACAGACACCAGCTATAGTGACAGCGCGCCGGTGCGGCAGCGCTACGGCACACCTAGCACCAACAAAAAACTTGTGCTTACGGGCCCCTACACGCGCACAGCTAGCCAAGCAGATATTAACAGCGGTATTTTTGAACTTTTGCCAGACATTCGCATTGCCGGTACAGCCGGTAACGCCCTCGCTACCCTTTTTGACAGCGGTTCAACTGCCCTCGCCCAAGTGCAAGCAGATAATCAACCCGGAGGCGCAACTACACTTAACAACGCAGAAGGTAGTGTTGACCAAGTTAACCGCACTGCACGCACCCTCACGGCTACGTTTTCAAATAGCCAACTCCAAGTGAATGTCAATGCTGCAACACAGTATGCCATCGAAAATATACCTGTCACCGCTGATGTCTTTTGGAGTCAGGTCTTAGATAACACAGGCACGCTAGCCAATGACACAGTTGTTGTTACTGGAGACCTACTTAACACTTCGGTCACTGCTAGCTCAATTTCTTTAGCTGACCGAGCAGACGCAACTGTACAAAGTAAAACAAACGACATGTTTTTGCTAATAAGCCAAGACCCCGGTCAGCAGCGCAACGCTCTGAACCGTAATGCAATTCTTTCCCGAATTGCGCAACAGCGTGCAGAGGATATGGCCCGGCGCAATTATTTTAGCCACACTAATCCAGACGGTGTAGGGCCAAACCGTCTTATAGAGCAAGCAGGCTACCCCCTTCCCAACTTTTACAATCAAGCTCAAGATGCAAACAATGTAGAGTCTATCTTGGGTGGTTTTGATAATGCGGCTGATGGATATGCATGGTGGCTTACCTCTGGAAGTCATCGTCCACATCTTCTCGGGGAGATACCTTTTTGGGCAGAACAGTTAGACTATGGCATTGGCTACGTGAATGACCCAAACAGTACATTTACACACTATTGGGTGTTTATAACTGCGAGGCAACCCTAGTCTTCATGAAATAGCATCAGATTTTTATAAACTTTGTGGCATCACCTAACCCTGCCCGGTGCATTTATCGCAGCGGGCAGGGGTTTATCGTGCTAGGCTAGCGGGCGTGACGTTCCGAGGTTGTGCTTTACAAGGCTGGTTTAGTGCGCTCTGGCTTAGCGCAGTGATGATGCTATTCAGCAGCGCTCTAGCACAGACATCTGTGTCTGGACTGCGCGAAGGCGGCTTTAGCTATATTGCCTTAAATGAAGTTGCCCGGCTCGAGGGCTTCACCACTAGCGAAAACAGCACCAGCCTAACCATTCGCAGCCCAGACGGTGTGCTTGTGGTCTTTACAAAGTCCCCCGATGTCCTCTGGCAACCTAGCGGAGGTGGGCAAGATGGCGGCGACATTGGCCTCAGTGCGCCTATTCTCAAGCGTGCTGCTACGTGGTACGGCCCGCCAGATGCCATCGAGCTGTTAGGGCTTGTGGCGTTTGAAACAAGTCTGGTACTTAGCAGTGGCAGCCAAATTAGCGTGAATTACCCTGCTGTAACTGCTAGCGCCCTAGGCGTGGGGCGATCTGAACTTACCGAGTTAGGTAACGGCGTCTACGGGCTTTCTCTGTTTGCATCTGGCAGTGCTGGTTCAGACACGCTAAGCATGCTTTTAGCAGATGTTGGGCTGCTATCGCTTGCGTTTCCGGAAAGACAACGCGAGTTTGACGGGGTACTTGGTCAATTTGAAGATGCTCGTCCACTCTTTTTTAGTGTTACCGCAGTTGACAGCAGCACCTGGGCAGGTGAAGTCACCTTTCAACAGCAAGGGCGGCGCTTTATTGCCCAGCCCCCTTATGGACTGGTAGTGCTGTCAGGAGATAGCCGCCGCGTGAGTCCGCAGGGACCCGTGTCTGGTGTTATTTTGTTACCCACCTCATTTAACTTGCGTACGCCGATGAGCGTGTCGTGGTCGGGTGTGAGTGCCTCGGTCCAGTTTCGGCGCTAGCATTCAAATAGTTCTTGTGAACCAAGTAACTGTGAAACATGCTTAATACTTGTGTTTTACCCTGTCTATAAATCACTGTGATTTTTCAAGACGTGATACAACAGCGTATGATTTGCTCATATGTTCCGTGCTTACCTCATCTATATACTATATTAAAGCGCTACAGGACACTTCTTCTGCTGTTGTGCTGTGGATTTGTGTGGGCACAAGACGAAGCACTTTATCCTGATCCTCCACCTGCCAATGCTGCGTTTGTCAGGTTTGTAGATGCTGGCGCAGTAAGTAATGAGCCCTCAGAGGTTACTCTTGCTGATATTGTCTATAGCCTCGAGCCGCTAAGTGTTACCCCCTACCGCCCCATTATTCAAGGAGAAGCATCATGGCAAGCTTTAGGGTCGGTTGGTAGCCTCAACGTTATAGCCCAAGGGTTTTACACTGTGGTGCTGACGAATAGTGAAAATGGTGTGTCTGCTCTACTCATTGAAGACATTTTGCACGATAACCGCGCCCGCACCTTACTCATGCTTTACAATTTGACCGACCTACCCGAACTTTCCCTCAAAACAGCAGATGCTGCAGTGGACATTGTGGTTGCTGTGATGCCAAATACCGTTAGCGGCATTCAGGTGAATCCCATTGCAGTTGACATAGGAGTATTTGAAGGAGCATCAACCACCCCTATAGCTGTTTTTGAGAGCTTAACGCTAGCCCAAGGCGCTGTGTACAGTACCTTTGTTGTGGGGGACAGCGGCGTTTATGAAACGGTATTTGTGGCAACTGAGACAGTGCTCGAGTAGGTCGTTTGGATCATGCACAACACAGCTTGGTAGCTAGCTATGGTTTTCTCGAGTCAAAGTTTTCTTTTTTTATTTTTACCGCTATTTTTAGGGGTTTATTACCTACTTTCATGGCGCGCCAAATCAGCTTGGATTTTTCTGGGTAGTTTGTTGTTTTACGCTTGGTGGCGCGTGGACATGACGGTATTGTTTGTGCTCACCATGGTGTGGACCTACCTCGTGGGGATACAAATCCACAAGCGCCGTCACAACGCTGAACAAGTTTCACATAAGCAGGCAGGAAAAGCATGGTTAGCCCTAGGCGTGAGCGTCAACCTTGGCATTCTTGGCTACTTCAAGTACGCTAATTTTATCGTTAATAACGTCAATACGCTACAAACCTTACGAGAGCAACCTCTGTTGGCCACGCCAGACATCATTCTGCCTATTGGTATTTCGTTTTACATTTTCCAGGCCACGAGCTACTTGATTGACGTTTTCCGAAAAGACGCGCCACCTGCTACTAACTTTTGGGATTTAAGTGCGTTTATTGCACTATTTCCGCAGCTTATTGCCGGTCCTATTTTGCGTTATAAAGATTTGGCAGCGCAGTTCCGGACGCGGGACCACAACTTGGCGAAGTTTGCGTGGGGTTGCCGCAGGTTTATGATTGGGTTTTGCAAAAAGGTACTGCTTGCGGATGCTGTAGCACCGCTGGTGGCGTTGTGTTTACAGCATCAGGATGAATTTACTGGGCTAGCTCACCCTACATTTTTGGAAGCACTGATAGGCAGCCTCGCGTATAGCATCCAGCTTTATTTTGACTTTGCTGGTTACAGCGATATGGCTATTGGTCTAGGTTTAATGATGGGCTTTCGGTTTATGGAAAACTTTGCGATGCCCTACCACAGCCGCAGCATCACCGAATTTTGGCAGCGTTGGCATATTAGCTTGTCACGTTGGCTACGCGATTACTTGTATATTCCTTTAGGGGGTAACCGCTTGGGGTACGGGCGCACGCTGGTTAATTTGCTCATTGTCATGCTGCTGGGTGGCTTGTGGCATGGTGCAAATTGGACGTTTGTCCTGTGGGGTGCGTGGCACGGCGGGTTGTTAGTGCTCGAGCGGGTTCGTACACAGCACAAACAAACCCCAGAGGATGCACCTGTTCCTGCCCGGAATCAGGTGCTTATGAAACTGCGCACGTTTGGGTTGGTGCTGCTAGGTTGGGTGATGTTTCAAGCGCCTAGTGTGCGCCAAGCAGGTCATGTTTATGCAGCTTTATTAGGACAAAATGGGTTTGCAATTAGTGATGACATCCTTTGGCAACTGCCTATGCGCGCCCTAGCAACACTCGTTATCGGCTTAAGTATTGTTGTCCTGGAACCTATTTGGGTAAGCTATACACCCTCTCCCGAGACTGCTTCATCTTACATATGGCACAAACGTGATGGTTGGTTAGTTCCTATTTTTGTGATGGCACTACTCGCCCTAATTTCAGCGAGTTACTCACCGTTTTTGTACTTTCAATTTTGATGCCCGTCAATTTAGACCTATGTTAATGATGGGTCGAGTGTTAATGATGGGGCAAGGAGAATCATTTTGACACACATCGTATTAGCGTTATTTGGATACCTACCACGTATGGTGTCTAAACATTCACTACAAACATTAAATCTACTGAGATGTTGGCAGACACTCAACGTACATTCCACAATGTGCCGGATGTACCTAATGGTTACGGGTATCATGTTGACACTACTAGGACATGCCCAGACGACACCCGTTAGCACACCCCAAATCCCTTTGTGTGAAGCTGCTAACGAGGAACTTGCCCAAGGACTGGACGGTTGGTTTTTTCGGACAACGGACCTAATTGATGTCGTGAATTACACCCCGAGTTTACCCCAGTTTAGACGCTTACAACAGAATTTGGTAGCTCGAGGCAGCGTGCTTATCATCATCCCTGTACCTGGTAGAGCTGTTGCCAACCCTCAAGCGCTTGATCCTAACGACCCTAAACAAGCAGCTTTTGACGCAGTCCTAGCTGCCAATACCTATACGGCGTTTATAGACGCCTTACGTGCAGAGGGTATTTATGCCGTTGACGTATTAGAAGCAGCACGCAATCATGATCTCTTTAAACAAGACGACCCTATTCCCCCAGATAGTGGCTTTTTCCTAAAGCGCAATATTCACTGGACAGCTACAGGCTCGAGGCAGGTCTTTCAAAATGTTGCCAGCATCATCAACACAATTGAACTCACACCGCCACTCAAACTCACCCCGTTTCGTATAGATACCATTCGTAATGACCGAGGTAGACCCTTGCTGGGCACTATGCCCTCATTTGTGGATGAATTTGTTGCCTACTATTGCGGCGAAGACTGGCCCATTCCACTACCAGACGAGTACATCATCAACTCCTGGACAGTTGTTGATGACACCGCGCCAGAACCTGTCGTTAGCGCAAACGACTTATTTGGAAACCCGCGTCCGCAGATAATTCACTTGGGAACCAGCCAGAGCATTCGTCCTTATTATCAGCAAACCTTGCAAGCCGATCTGAATACCACCGTTGTCAATTTAGCGATGCGGGCAGGTGCTATGTTTGGCTCCTTTGAGTATTATTTGGGCAGTGGGACGTACCGCAATTACCTAAATGATGCTGCACTCACACTCGAGCCCCAACCCATTAGTCAAATTGTGATTTGGGAATTTCCCTATTACACCGAGGAGGTCCTGCTACGTGAAACAGCTTGGCGGCAACTTTTTTCGCTGATGTGGCAAGGCTGTCATAACAGCCTACAAACACATGAGGTTGAGCTAGACGTGCTGCCTACAGAGACACAAGCTTGGCTCGAGCTACCCATGTCAACTCAAGAGGTTCTTGCCGAAGACTACCTCGAGCTAACTGCTGCTGATTTGTCGCTGCGAAGTTTCGAGTTGCGCTTGCAGTATCAAACAGGCCAAGAACAGGTGAGGCTCTTACGCTACAACCGGCTCGAGCATGACGGCCGTTTTACCCTAGACTTACAGCACAGCTATGGCGACCTTGTAAGTCTTGCCATTCGCCCCCTACCTGAGGTTATCCCAGAAACGCGCACAAAGAATAACCTGCGCGTACAATTGTGCCGCCCACCGCTTCAACTCAATCAAGATAGTAACTAGCATCTGCTAGTAGCTAATATCTTTATGACACAACCCTCAACATTAGCGTCTCCGCCCTTAACTAAACTTGCTCGTACCGTCTTGGTGAGCGTGTTGATTTGTTGCATTTTAGGCTTGGGATTAAGCGTTATCACACTTTGGCAGCAGCGTTCAGCGCTTAGCTTAGCCGGCCTGTGGCGCGGTCAACTCACCACAACAATTGATACCCTGCTAGATGACCACACAGCGCTAAGACCCTTTGCCATAACGACATGGGCGCTGACCGACTACCTACTTTTTCGTCAGGGGCGCACAGGGGTGTTGGTGGGTGAGCAGGGTTGGCTTTTTAGTGATGAAGAATTTGTAAGCCCGCAGGCGCTCGAAGCAGCAAGCATTGAGCAGGGTGTTGGCTTTGTCTGTGCTCTGGCAGCAGTAACAGACGTAGCTGAAACACTGGCGGCTGCCGACATTCAGCTTCTACTTGCGTTGCTACCTGCTAAAGCGCGTGTTTACAGCAATCAACTTGGGCGTTATGACATGCCTGCTGCTGTCACGCAGCGTTATGAACAGTGGCGTAGGGGGTTGCTCGAACACAACCTACACAGCCCTGACCTCATGACGCCGCTCACAACCACCTCAGCTAGCTTTTTACGAACAGATACCCACTGGACGCCTGAAGGGGCAGAGGCTGTTGCAGTAGCACTTCACAGCTACGCAACAAATGAAGGATTGTGGCAAGCTCGCAATCCTAGCTATGTCACAACGCAGCAAGGTTCCCGCGAACACGAAGGGGATTTGCTCGCGTTTTTACCCCTTGGCGTTGCGCGCTCACTTGGTCCAGCAGCAGATACACTTGCGCTTTACCAAACCCAATCAGGTGAGGCTAGCAGTTTAGGCTTATTTGATGATTTAACTGTAGATATTACGCTAGTGGGTAGCAGCTACAGTGCAAACCCTGCGTGGCATTTTGAGGGTTGGCTCGAGCAAACCTTTCATACAGATGTCGTCAATGTAGCAACCGAAGGTCAAGGCCCCCTTCAACCGATGCTCGACTACCTTAGCAGCAACACATTTACAGATAATCCACCCAAGCTTGTTATATGGGAAATTCCTGAGCGCTATTTACCTGTCCAAGACCCATCATCACAAAAAAGTGTCAATCTGCCTAGTTGCCTCTTGAGTTCAGGTAACTAAAATATCAACATGATACCTAAAATGGTGATACCAGCGTAGACCAGCCGTTCAAAATAGGCTGCTGTCAACCGTTGGGTAATGCGCGTTCCTACGTACGCAGCTATCCCAACGAGCGGTAAGGACAATACATATAAACTCCAGACCTGCTGATTCCACAAACCAGCTAGGCTGTGACCGCCGACAATAAACACAAATGTCAACACAAAATATCCTTGCAAAGTTGCTCGAAACATCGCTGGTGACCAACCTTGCAAGCTGCTGTACAACACGACAGGTGGACCCAAAACGCCGTAGGCACTACCGAGGATGCCGCCAAACAGCCCGAGCGGGTAGGTGAGCCACGCAGGAGATGACCCTGATGTTGATGACCCTGATGTTGATGATGCTGATTGTGTTGAGGCTTTTGGCACAATAAGGTTATACACACCAAACAAACTGATGAGGACACCCAAGATACCCAGTAACCACGCTTCTGGCGCATGTTGTAATACAAGCAGCCCCAGCGGAACACCCATACAAGATGCTAGTAAATATGGCCTAATCGCCCGCCAATTGATGTCATGCCAACTGCTTAAGGCTAGCGTCAGCGAACTGGTTAACCCTAGCAGTGCCATAAGCGCAACAGCATCGTTAAGTCCTAGCAGAGTAGTCAGTAGAGGCAGAGCAACAATGACATCGCCAAAACCAGCTACTGAACGCACTAACATAGCGGCGAAGATAATCGCTAAGGCAAAGAGTAGTGAGGGCTCGAGCATCCAAGCAGTCTACATCTTCTGAGCTAACCTATATCTCATACCCCTGAGGTCATCATCACAAAGACGTTTATTGAGACCGGATACCTTCCAAAAGCTTGCCTCGAGACCTTGATACACGCAAAATATCCATCCACCACCAGCTTCACACACCTATTTAGATACAAAGCTTGTAAACTACAGTCATTATTGAACGCTATCTCCATCTTCATCTAGACCCTCATCTACGCCGTTACTCATGCGGGAGGTCAGCATGAACTTAGCCCAGCAGCGCACTGCCGAAGGCTTTTTGTTTACCGACATGTATCAACTCACCATGGCTCAGTTGTATTTCCGGCAAGGCTTGCACGAACGCCCTGCCCAGTTTGATCACTTTTTTCGGGATTATCCAGATTACGGCACACACCGCGCTGGCTTTTGCATCAATGCGGGTATGGGCTGGTTTTTGGATTGGCTGGACAGCGCACACATTCGTGATGAAGACATTGAAGCTCTGAAGCAGCACCGTGACGCTCATGGACGGCGCACCTTTGACGATGACTTTTTAACGTGGCTTAGGGAAAATGGGGATTTCTCGAGCCTCACCATTAAGGCCGTCCCAGAAGGCCGCGTGGTTCACCCGCAAACGCCGATTACTGTTGTGGAGGGCCCGCTTGCTATTGCTCAGATTGTCGAAACAGCACTCCTTGCCCAACTCAACTACCAAACCCTCATCGCCACCAAAGCCGCCCGCATCCGCGAAAGCTGTGAAGGCGCAGCGGTGTTGGAGTTTGGCGTGCGCCGCTCACATGACCGGGGTGGCAACGCAGGCACGCGGGCCGCACTC
>JBCCOX010000090.1:0-11262 GCA_039025155.1 Deinococcota bacterium
GTGAATCCTGTGAGGAGCGTAAAGATAAAAAAACCAAACGCAATCGCGCCACCTAACAGCACTGTGCGCTTAAACTGCCGCAAAACATTGCGGTAGGCAATTCGTAAAGACTGCATGATAATCCTTTCTTAAACATGTTGATGAGGTTGAGGTTGTCTAGATTTTGGATGAGGTTTTGTCACAAACAGATCTTGAGAACTTCATCCCCTTCCTAATGAGGAGGGGTTAGGGGAGGTCATTACCCCAAATTGCTTTCCAATGATTACGAGAAGTAACCCAACCTCTGCTGATACACTCAAAAACTTGCAAGATGCTGTGATATTGAAAAGTTGACGCCATCACGCTGATGTCTTGGCTGATGTCTATGCCCTAACGTTTTTGCATCGCCTGAACAGGAGAGACGCCCAACGCAACCGAGGTCGGGTAGAGGCTAGCCACCACGCCGACAACTACAATGCCACCAAGCGATAGCCATAGGGAACTAATTGATAAAAGTGGGCGCAACGTGCTACCGCCGAATAACACCTGCAAAAAGAAGTTACTGGCAGGTAGTCCAATCGCGTTCAGTAGACCAATAGTGGCACTACCAACAGCAATACCCACAAGCCCAAAAAGGGCAGTGATGGTAAGGACTTCGCTCATAATCATGCGGCGCACAAAGCCTTTTTGCCCGCCGATGGCGCGAATGGTGCCAATTTCAGCAAGGCGCTCAGTGACGCTAATCACCAGCGTGTTCATGATGATAATGACCGCCACAATGACAATCACAACGATGATGATGTTTAGGGTCGTTTGTAAGTTGAACGCAAGGTCAGCCAGCACGCCAGCGCCCCAACGCCAGGTTTCAACCTCGAGCGATGCTGTGTCTAGACCGCTAAGCTGTTGCTCGAGCCCACCCTCACGCAGGTTCGTATCCACCAGCAAAAAGTGCCAGGCGTTATTGTCCAGCGCTAAAAACTGATCACGGACAGAGGTATCACCCAAAATGTTGTCAAAGTCAATGGCGTCATCGGTACTAACATCTGCGTCACGGACAAAGCCACCACCGAACAATGCATCTTCACTGTTGGCATCACTGATGCTACTGCCGCCAAACAGCGCATCTTCACTGGTGTCCACGGGCGTGCTTGTAGAGATGGCATCCACTTGAACGGCGGTTAACCCGGTTAGTGCGCGTAGGGTGCTGGCATCAACCAAAGAAATTAAGTCGAAGATGCCTGCAGCGTTTTCGTACTCACCAATGCCGATAATAGGTAGCTCGCGAATTTTAGTGCCTGTAATATCATTGCGCCCAGAGACAAGCACTGTGTCACCGATGTTCAGGACAATATCGTGCTCAATCTGAACTGCATCCACAATGGTCTGTGAGAGCATGATGCCCGTTTCGCCATCAGTTAGCTCACGTCCTTCACTCAGGCGAAACTTGTCGGGGAACATCTCAAAATAGCTACTCGGTTGAATACCCCACAGCATGGCAATAGACAGTGCTTCGTCATCTTGGTTGAGGCTGGCAATGCCCGATAACAAAGGCGTGTAGGCGTTCACATCAGCAGCATCGTCCAACGTGCCAATAACATCCGTGTAGCTACCAATTGCGGGGGGCGCTGCACCAAACGCGCCAATAAACGCAACGGGTTCGTCGTAGGTGTTGCGAATGATGAGGTCGCCGGTGTAATTATCCACAAAACTGGCTTCCATACCCTGAGTGATGCTCTCGAGCACTGAATTGCCAATGACCATTAGACTCACGCCAAACGCAACCAACAGCCCAATAATGAGCGTTTTGGTTTTGTGCTCACGCAAGTTGCGCCAAGCAATTTTCCAGAGGACATTCACGCGACAACCTGCTCTGTTGGGTCTGATGATGCGGGTTCAGGTGTGCCGTTACTAGGTTTGTAATCTTGAACGACGAGGCCGTCCTGTAAGCGAATCACGTGGTCGGCAATGTTCACAATATCTTGATCGTGCGTGCTAAAGATAAAGGTCGTCTCGAGCTCGCGGTTCATCTTTTTCATTAGGTCGATGATGGCCTCACTTGTTACCGAATCCAAGTTGGCAGTGGGTTCGTCTGCCATAACGATGCTGGGTTTGGTCGCAAGCGCCCGCGCAATTGCCACCCGCTGGCGCTGCCCACCAGACAGTTCATTGGGTTTGTGGGTTGACCATTTGTCTAGTCCAACGGCATCAATAAGGTAGTTGATCCACGTTTTGGTCTCTTGTTTGGACATGGGGTTTTTGCCGAGTAACAGTGGGAACTCTACGTTTTCGTACACGCTAAGTACAGGAATTAAGTTAAATGACTGAAAGATAAAGCCGAGCACTTCGTGACGCAAGTTGGTGATTTGTTTATCGTTGAGAGTAGACGTTTCCACGCCGTTAATCACCACTTGCCCCGAGCTTGCCGTGTCAATGCAACCGATGAGGTTCAAAATAGTGGATTTACCCGAGCCAGACGGCCCGGCAATCGATACAAAATCGCCTTTTTCTATGTCGAATGAAACGCCACCTAGGGCGCGCACTTTAGTTTTGCCCAGCGGATAAATTTTTTCAACGTCTTTCAAAGACACAATAGCCATGTTGAGATACCTTTCTATGCGTATTGGCGCGTGGCTACCCGTCTTGTAAGCAGTTGTGACCAGCGCTAGCGTCAGTATTTGCCGCTGGCGTGGATGGGCCATAAAGGAAACTTAAAGGTTTCGTAAAGAGGGGTGTAGGTTGTGTTTTTTGTTTGCTAAAAACTGAAAAAGCTCGAGCCTGACCTCGTTTGGCATCACACTTAAAAAGTCTAGGGTACTCAAACTGTAGATACCACCTGAAGACATCTATAAATTGCGTCAGCATCATTTACGTTGGGTAAAATGGTTGTCAGGGATGACTAAAACTACACCGAATGTGTTGTTGAGCTAGCGTGGATCTGAGGTGTAAACCATCTTTACACCACCTTCCACCGAGCTACACCAAACCTTTATCTTAGGTAACTAGCATCGGGCTATGCACTCACATCTAGTCCAGCAACATCTAGTTCAGCAAGGGTCTGCAGAGGAGGTCACGAGCACATCCGCTAGGAGGTACGACACGATGTACAACACCGGGTATAGCACCGGAGCACTTATTTTAATTGTCGAAGATGAACGCGACTTGGCAAGTAGCCTCGAGCTCTACCTCAAAAATAGTAACTACCGCACTGAACGCGCTCACGATGGCGAAGAAGCCCTCACACTATTTCGAGCTGCCCGCCCCGACTTGATCCTACTGGATGTCATGATGCCCAAAAAAGACGGTTTTGAGGTGCTTAAAACTATCCGTGCTGAGTCCACAACACCGGTGATTATGCTCACAGCCAAAGTTGAAGAAATTGATAAATTACTAGGCTTAGGGCTCGGCGCGGATGATTATCTGGTCAAACCCTACAGCTTGCGGGAGGTTGTGGCCCGTATTCAAGCTGTGTTGCGCCGCAGCCAAGCTGACCCTGAGCCGGATGTCGTACGGTTAGGTCTGCTCGAGGTGGATAGCTACAGCCACTGCGCCCGCGTGGATGGTCGCATGCTCAACCTCACGCCAACCGAATACAGGTTATTACATCACCTAGCGCGCACGCCGGGTCGGGTCATTAGCCGGGCGGAACTCATGGAAGCTGCGATGCCCGAAAGTGACGCGCTCGAGAGCGCCGTCAACGTCCACCTTAAAAATCTGCGTCAAAAACTAGCAGAACATGGCATTGCCGATATGCTCGTGACCGTGCGCGGGATGGGCTACCGGCTGGCTGCTTAAAGGATATTGTTAAAGTCGCTCTAGACGTTGAGTTTTGCTGGACCAATTTAAGGCTACAACCTCCATATTTATGCTAGAAATAATCTCAGTATCATGACGTCCACACCACAACCTTCTGCTGTCAAAGTTACCTCTGCTACGTCGGAGGTGGTAACTACTGATATAAACGCAACTACTGATGTAAACACCACTGATGTAAACCATGTGAACGCTGCTGAAGTTACGCCGATTCGCCTGTGGGACCGTTTGGCAGTGCGTTTGGCGGTTGGCATGGTGAGTGTGGCGTTGTGTTCGCTGGTGATTACCTTTGCTATCCAAAGCATAAGTGTAAGGATATCTGGCTTCCGCCCCGTCGAGATGACCCCTTACGTCCAAGAGCTAATCGACCTAGCACCTGAAAGTGAAGCGGCCCGGATGGTTCAAACATTTCCAAGGCGCTTAGCCAATTCGGTGCTACGAACTATTGCTATAAGTCTGCTCATTTCCGGCTGTTTGTGGATTTATTTGGCGCTCCGCTTTGCGCGAATTATTGCCCGCCCTATTGAGCACGTCACAGACGCATCTGCCAAGATTATGGCGGGGGACTTGCACGCCCGCGTAGATGTTGCTGAGAACGCTCCCGGCGAAACCTCGAGGCTCCTGGCCCGTTTTAACCAGATGGCCCAATCGCTGGAGACCTACGAACGTGAACGCACCGAGATGATTGCGGCCATCGCTCACGAACTTAGGACGCCCCTAGCTGTTATGAAGGTGCGCCAGGAGTTACTCGAAGAAGGTCTCATTGAGCTAAATCAAGATGAAATAGGTTTACTAGGTCGGCAGATTGAACTACTTACGCGGTTGGTGGAAGATTTGCGGACATTATCCCTAGCAGATGCTAACCGTTTGTCGCTCAAGCTCGAGCTGGTTGACCTGACGACTTTAATTACGCGCATCATCACCTCGTTTGAACCCCGTGCGCGGGATTTGGGCATTGAACTCGTGAGTGAGTTGACACCTGTACAGTTAGAGGCTGATCCACAACGGCTCGAGCAAGTTATCATTAACTTACTGGATAACGCTTGCAAACACACGCCCGACGGTGGGCACATAACGGTATCTCTCACCCAAGCTGATGGTCACATCAACCTCACCATTCGCGACACCGGACCTGGGTTCAGCGCTAGCGCTGAGCAACTATTTAAGCGGTTTTACACCTCGGATGCGTTGCGGGCGAGTGGTACAGGGTTAGGTTTATCACTTGTGGATGTGCTTGTTAAGCTCCACGGTGGACGAGTATCCGCATACAACCATCCGGAGGGCGGGGCTGTGTTTGAGGTGTATTTGTCTGTAGGTGATGAGGTTGCCTCGGGTTAATGCCTGTAACCATAAGGTGTAGATGACCCGTCATCAATCTAAAAAATATCTCTAGTCAAACCCGATGTGACATGCATTGGGTTTTGTATTTTGCTGTGCTACACGGAAAAGCTAAATCAAAAGTCAAAATCTTTAGTCTATAGAACATAAGAGATAGTCTCCCGTTAAAGACGATTATAGGAGTGTATCTGAATAAGATACTTGACAAGATCACGCTCAAGTTTTATAGTGTGGTTATGAGCTTGAGATTGCAACTGGCACTTAGCTCAACACACATTTGCCAACGCAAGCTTACTTCCAAAGCTGTGCCATGTACAGCGTCGTATAGATTTAGAAAGGAAAGATTTTTATGGCTTTAGTTCGTTATAGAAGTAATCCGTCAAGCAATGGTTGGAACATGCGCCCATTTGTGAATAATATGCGCTCATTTGAGGACTTTGACCGCCTCTTTAACCAAGTAGCTGCACCACTTGCCAACATCATGCAGTCCCAAACGGCTGCTAACTTGTACGAAACAGATGAAAACATCGTTCTTGAGATGGCCGTACCCGGCGTCTTAGCAGATGACATCAACATCAGCATTGAAGGTCGTCAGCTTACCGTCGAAGGCACCTACCCAACTGTCAACACAGATAACGTTGAAGGTAATGAAGGTAGTGAAGGTCGCCGTTACTGGTTGCAAAACATGCCGACAGGTAACTTCAGCCAAACCATCAGCTTGCCTAGCAATGTCAACCTAGACGACGTACAAGCTCGCGTCACCCACGGTGTCCTTACCCTGACTATGCCGAAAGTAGATGCCGCCAAAGCACGCCGGATTGCGGTTGCCAGCGAGTAAGCTAAACGTCAAGGTAAAAACCCAAGATAAAAACCTAAGTTAAGCAAATAGAGAAGAGCGGGGATTAGCCCGCTCTTTTTTTATGTGACAAAACATTGTGTGCTTAGGATAGCGTGATGATTTGTCAGGATATTGGGTGTTCAACGTTACAGCTCGAGCCCATAATCAACCGTTTCAAAGTAAGTCTCAAACCCCACGGACGTATACAACTTAAATGCGGCTTCATTGCTCAGTTTGTAGCAAACATTAGCTGCTTCCATGCCTGCATTTTTCATGCGTGCCATGCCCGCAAACGTGAGCGCCTTAGTAAGCCCACGCCGTCTAAAATCACCATGGCAGCCTACTGGCTCAAAAAGCCCGCAGCGACTCACTGGGTCTAACCAAACAATCACAAATGCCGCAAAACGTCCATCTGAGGTGGTAATGACAAGCTCGTTCTCGAGCACAAAGCCAGGGGTTTGCATTACCTTGCGGTAGCTTTCTTCGGTCCACTTGGGGCTAAACGCACTGTTGTGTACGTCTGCAAGCTGCTTGGCGTCGTGTGTTCCAGCCACGCTGCGAATGTGAAACCCGTCTGGTAAGTGAGGCTCGGGGATGTGCTCGAGGCTGCGTTTAGTCATCACATAGTCTGTGGATGATGCCTTAAAGCCTAGTTGCTTGAGGCATTTCTGGGTTGCATCATCACCTTTGACAGTGGTCACGATGAGGGTCTTAGCCTCTATTTTTTTGGACTCTGTGTTTGCCATACTCTGTTTCATGATGCGCGTGCATTGACGGTGTAGCTCGAGTTCCCACGTACTACCACGCTTGTCAGGAGCAATCACAAACTCATAGCTGCCAAAATTAGTATTGAGGTGCACAACGGCAGCTAGCTGTTCAGCGTCCTGAACAGTATAAAAATGATGCTCGAGGTTTTCCCCGAGGTGACCGTTACTCATCCAATGCACAAAATCATAAGGGTGATAATTAGCAAACTTATCCTGCTGCCAGCACTCACCGATAAAGTGCGTCAGCGCGGGTAAATCAGCAGGTTGATAGGGGCGTAACACGGTGTCTCCTATGGGTTTAAGTTACATCCTCAGGTGAGGCCGTTAAACGCTGCTGCAGCAGCGTCAATAACAGCATCAATATCTTGCTCACTATGAGCATACGAAAAGAACGCTGCTTCGTAGCTGCTGGCGGGCCAGTAGACGCCACGCTCGAGTAACCCGTGGAACCAATGCTTAAAGTGCTCACTATTCGTTGCTGAGGCGCTTTCAAAATCAGTCACAGCTTGGTCAGTGAAAAATACGGTGATCATAGAGCCAATGCGGTTGATGGTCACGGGGACGTTCGCATCACTGGCGGCTTGGGTGAGGCCACGCTCGAGCTGGGCGGTACGCGCCTCTAAAACCTCGTATAAATCCTCAGTTTCCCGAATTAAATCTAGCGTGGCAATCCCCGCCGCCATCGCCAGCGGATTACCGGAGAGCGTCCCTGCTTGATACACCTTGCCGACAGGGGAGACGTTGTCCATGACTGCTGCTTTACCGCCATAGGCACCTACTGGCAGCCCGCCGCCAATAATTTTGCCCCAGCAGACCAGGTCAGCCTCAATCCCTAAACGCTCAATGGCACCACCTGCTGCGAGCCGGAAGCCGGTCATGACTTCGTCCACAATTAAGAGCGCGCCATATTTTTTGGTGATGTTCCTTAGTCCTTGCAAAAACGCATCTGTAGGAATGACCACGCCCATATTGCCGACAACGGGCTCAAAGATGATGGCCGCAATGTCTTCTGGATGCTCGTCAAAAAGCGCTTGCACGCTAGCGAGGTCGTTGTACTGGGCAACGAGGGTTGTTTTGGCGGTGTCTTCAGGTACGCCTGCGCTGGATGGGACGCCAGTGGTCATCGCGCCGGAGCCAGCGGCAACAAGTAGTGCATCCCCATGCCCATGATAGTTGCCAGCAAACTTGATGATAAGGTCGCGTCCAGTGGCTCCTCGAGCAACCCGTAGTGCGCTCATAGTAGCCTCAGTTCCGGAGTTCACAAAGCGCACCCGTTCACAGCCAGGGTAGTTGGCGAGTACCCGCTCGGCAAGTTCAATTTCGCGTTCAGTGGGCGCGCCAAAACTGGTGCCGGTGATGGCGGCTTTGTTGATAGCCTCGAGCACCCTAGGATGGGCATGTCCCATAATCATCGGCCCCCAGGAGCCAATCCCGTCGATATAGCGGTTGCCGTCAGCATCCCACAGATAAGGACCTTCGGCTTTTGTTATAAAACGCGGTGTGCCGCCCACGCTTCCAAAGGCCCGCACGGGTGAGTTGACACCGCCAGGAATGAGCTTACTTGCTCGCTCAAATAGATTTTTTGATGTTTGGGTTGATTGTAGTGTTTGTTGTGCCATGCTTTATGGTCCCACGCGCTGAGGTCACGCGCAAGGACGTACATCACCTCAACTATCAACGATTACGTTAGGTACTAACGGAAGATATTACAAGCTGATAACTACTCGAATTCTAGATGGCGTTTTAAAGCATTTTCAAGCTGAAGCATGTAACTTGATGGCACGTGTCCTAGAATGTCGGGCAAAAACCGCTCGTAAGCAATAGAGCGAATTTGTTCTGCCTGAGCTTTGCTGTCATATTGAAGACCAGTGACATCTGCAGGTAAGAAAACTTGAAAAGAAAGTACACGTCTTACATTAGTTGTGAGAGGCACAATTGTAATAACGCCGCGTTGGTTTTTAACGGTTGTACGGTTGATAATATTGTTGCTAACAACAATGACAGGACGCAGCTTATCCGCTTCACTGTCAAGACTTGGGGCGAGGTTGGCGTAAACAATGTCACCTCGCTGCATGCGCCCATTTATTCATTGTCAGTGACACTTAAGCCATCATTTGCAGTACTACCCCACACCTGCGCTTCGCCAGAATCTTCCCACTCTTGGGCGGCGAGCGTATATTCGCGCTCGAGCGTCTGAACGCGCAGAGCAGTTATAGCCTGCTCGAGCGCATCAGCTAAAGACTCGAGCTGGTGTTGTTCTTGATAAAGATCAAGATAGTGTGCAAGTTCTGCATCAATCTGTGCTGATAACTGCACCTTTACAGCCATACATTAGATTAGCACGAACGAGGTGCTACCTGTTCTCAAAGGGTATCCCACAATTTTAACTGTATTAAGATACTTCTATGGATGCCATTTATCTATTTCAACAAGCTGCCTCACCTGCCCTGACTGAGGTTACATTGTTCATGACCAATCTAGGTACAGAACGGGCTTACATTACGTTTTTGCTTGTCGTTTATTTGGGCATGGATGCTCGCTTGGGGCGCTATTTAGGGCTTACGTTTTGCTTGGGCTACTGGGTCAACTTTCACCTTAAAGGCATCATCAATACGACTCGCCCATACGTAATTGACCCTAGTGTGGCGCTTACACCAGAAGCCTTGGCTACTGGGCCGGGCCCTGCGTTTCCAAGCGGCCACGCGCAAGCTAGCACCATGTTTTGGGGCTTTTTGGCTGCTTATTACAAACGTGTGTGGTTGTGGTGGGTGGCGTCTGTGCTAATTTTTGTCATCTCACTGACGCGGGTTTATCTAGGCTTACACATTCCGCTGGATCTGCTGGGTGGTTGGGTGATTGGTGCAGGCATCATTTTTTTAGGGCTAATGATCTATCAACAGGTCAGACAGTCTGCACCTTGGTATATGCGACTTGCAGCGCTCCCCAAAGCTGCCCAAATCGCAGTTGCGCTCGTCTTGACATTGTTACTCCAGATGCTTTTTCCCACTGCAGACTCTGAAGTGATGCTGGGTGGAGCAGCGGCGTTTGCTATTGCACCCTTTCTGGTAAAGTACCGTGTCCCCAAGAAACTGCCTGCCAAGGTCATCATTGTGATGATGGGGTTGGTAGCTGCGTTTGCGGTGCTGCTTGGCTCGAGCGTCCTCCTGCCCGAAGCTCTTAAACGCAACGACGCCGTGGGCTATGTGCGCTATCTGTTCATTGGCCTAAGTGGCGTTGCGTTTGTGCCGTGGTTAGCTGGGCGGTTAGGACTAGCTCAACCTGCTGAACCTCTTGCATCTGAAGCAACTGAACCCATGACATCCTCTATACCTGCTGAGCAAGCTTAACGTGGCGGATGCCAATGTGATAAGTCAACGCGAGCAGCGTTATAAGTTGATACTCGAGTACGACGGCACCCACTTTTACGGCTGGCAAATTCAGCGCAAAACGGGTGAGCGCACCGTGCAGGGTGTCCTAGCTGAGGCACTTGATAAGCTCCCCGGCATGAAATCCAACGCGTGGGCTGCGGGCCGCACCGACCGAGGTGTTCATGCCACTGCTATGGTTGCCCACTGTGACTACGAAGGTGATGCTCCCTTTGATGTTAATCAGCTCCGGCGTGCCCTAAACGCGCACTTACCTGTAGATGTACGCGTGCTGGCTGTTGAATTTGCCGCGCCAGATTTTCATGCTCAATATAGTTGCTGCTACCGTCAATACCTCTACAAAATGCAACTTGTCCGCGATGATGTTGAAGGTCTATCTTTGAGTGGTACAGCCCTCAATCGTCACTTTGTACTGCACTTGCCACAACGTTTGGATGTTGCTGCTATGCAGCAAGCTGCGCCATTGTTTGAAGGCAAGCATGACTTTGCAGCGCTGGCGACGCAGGAAACGCGGGAGACGGTACGGGAGGTTAGCTTGAGTTGGCTCGAGCACACCGCCAACACTCTCCACTACCACGTTGCTGCCACAGGCTTTTTACGCAATATGGTCAGGGCGATGGTCGGCACGCTTTTACAGGTTGGTGAAGGTAAGTTAGCACCCGAGGATGTGCTTACGGTGATTGCATCTAAAGATCGGGCGAGAGCAGGCATGAATGTACCGCCGCATGGGTTGTATTTTGTGAAGGCAGGTTATGAGTCTTGGAAATTTGAAGAGGCGTGATACTTAAAAAATGTAACGATCTAGAATGATGTTGTGCACAAACTAGAAATTACGCTTTCATTAGCTTGCTGTTACAATAAATCCATGACACAAAAGTATGTCTACTGGCAAGATGACGGCATGTGGCTTGGTTACTTGGAAGAATACCCTGAGTACTGGACCCAAGGTGAAACAGAAGATGAGCTTAAAGAAAACTTACTCGATTTATACAAAGATTGAAGTAGTGATGTCATTGAGCATGTTCGCCGTGTTGGTGAGTTAACAGTTGCGTGGAACAACGTGACCTGATTAAGCAGCTCGAGGGCACGGGCTGCGAATTTGTTCGTCATGGTGGCAAGCATGACTGGTATAGAAATCCTAGAA
>JBCCOX010000091.1:0-11236 GCA_039025155.1 Deinococcota bacterium
CAAGCCGTTCGTTACGGTCAAGTTTAGCTTGCTGTTGGGTACGCTCTGGGCGGGTTAAAAGTGGCTGATACGGTAAATTACGCACGTCAGCGGCGGCTTTGGCAAGAAGTTCAGCTTGGTTGTAACCCCGTTGCAACTTTCTGCGCCAGTGGAGCGGCACTGCACAAACAACATCAATCTGCCACGGTATGACTCCAGCATCCGCTGCTGGATGCTGCCCCAGATAAGCTGCTTTGGCCAGTTCTTGGGCGAGGAGTTCAGCCAGCAACACATGTAAGCGGCGCACATGATTGAACTTAAAAGCGTGAATCGCTTGGTCGAGTAGTCCGTCGTAAACGCCTAGAGTCAGTTCAAAGCCGGTTTGTTTGGGTCTGAGGCTTTGCTCTAATGTCCACGCACAACTATCACAACAACCTTTGGCAGTTGTTGAACGCTCCTTGCAAAGCGGACACTGCCCTAACCCATAAAGCCAATCAAACACGGCCATTTACACGGTTACATCCGCCGACTGGCAAGCGACTCAGCAAGCTGGATAAGCTTTTGGGCGGCATCTTGATTGGGCAGCTTGCTAATAACCTCGCGCAATTGCTGCAGACCTTCTTTGGCGTAGCGTTCTGCCACAGCCTGCGCGTACTCGAGCGACTTGTATTTGCTAATGAGCACTAAAATGGCATCAATATCGGTAGACACTTTGTTAGCTCTTGGTTTAGCGAGTCGCTCACATAATTCTGCCGTTTCACTGGCGGTGGCATGAGCAAAGGTGTGGGCCAAAATCAGCGTGCGTTTAGCCTCAAATAAATCACCTGCAAACTCTTTACCGTAAGATACATCTGGCATGAGGTTAAGGACATCATCGCGGATTTGAAAAGCCACGCCCAGCGCTTGACCTGCTGCCACAAAGCGCTCATCTGGCGTCACATCCACACAAAGCGCACCCAGTTGTAGAGGCGCAATCACCGTATAGTAGGCAGTTTTGTGGGTAATCATCTCTAAATACTCTGCTTCAGAGACATTAAAACGCCCGTGCGCCACCCAACTGAGGTCGAGGTGTTGACCTTCTGCGGTGCGTTGGATCATCCAGCCAAAGGTGGTGAGTACCTCGCGCCAGCGCGCTAAGTGGTCGAGGCTGTGCAAAAGTTGCCACATATACACGTGCAGGGCATCACCTGCGTTGAGAGCAAGGGGCATGCCTGCTTGTACGTGCAACGCTGGCTTACCGCGCCGTTCTTCAGAGTCATCTTCGATGTCGTCGTGAATGAGGACCCAGTTTTGAAATAGCTCGAGTGCCGCTGCCACATCTAGCGCAGCTTGCCAACTTTCCTCCTGCTGATTACTATGCGTAGCTTGGCTGTGCATGGCCGCCGAAAGTAGCACCAACTGCCCCCGCAAGTACTTACCACCCCGCTGTGGATAATCACAAATAAGCTCGTAAAAATGTGCAAGTTCAGGGTGGCTGTGTTGCCTGGGAAGTGCGGCCATAATGCGCTTAGACAAGGCCTTACGCAATACGTCAGGGGCTAAATTCAAATTGGCTTCAGGAAGAACATCACTCACAGCTTGATGCTACCACGCCACACTATGAACTTAACCTTCTCGGAAGATGCTTAAGAGATTTCCTCAACGGGTTCTCGAGGCTCGAGGGGTAAATTCTGACCTGCACCTGCCATAAATTGCTGATGGGTTAAATCAAAATGTAACGGCGTCACCGTGCCATAACCATGTTGTAGGGCTTCATAGTCTGTTTCAGGTTGGCGTTCATCACGCGGCGAGCCAGTAATCCAGTAATAGGGCACGCCTTCTGGGTCTTCACGGCGCACAACTTCATCATCAAAGCCGTGGGTTGATTGGCGCACTAGTTTCACGCCACGCGGTTGACCTTTAGGAAAATTTACGTTGAGGATGGTGCGTTCAGGTAGTCCTTGCGCTGCAACATAGGGCACAAGCGTCTTGGCATAGTCAGCAATATAAGAAAAATCTAGCGGGTCACTACTAATGTCTAGCGAAAAGGCCACCGCCGGCACACCAAAGGTCATGCCTTCAATTGCGGCTGCCACCGTACCTGAGTGCGTTACGTCATAACCGATGTTCACGCCTAGATTGATGCCCGAAACCACAACATCTGGCAAGCCGCCATTACCAATTCCTAAAATGACACAATCTGCAGGCGTGCCGTCTACACGGTAAGCTTCTAGCTCGAGCTCACCAAGTTGCGTGTGGGTATAACGCAGTGGGCGGCGAATGGTGATGGCATGACCCATCGCAGATTGCTCCACGTCGGGCGCAACTACTAAAACATCATCGGCAATGTCACACATGGCCCGCGCTAGTGCAGCAATACCGGGCGAAAAAATACCGTCGTCATTTGCTACTAAGACCTTCACGCATGCCACTGTATCACTTTGCCCTAGAACACGCGCCTACAATTTACCTGCCTACAATTTACCTGCCTACAATTTACCTGCCTACAATGCCACCTAAAGGGCTTAGCAATGCCTCAACAAGATAATGCACCTTACATAAATGCACTTATGCTGACCAGCACATATCTTTTTTGTAGTCTCTCGTACCGTGTAAGAGTTTTGTAAGAGTTTGTCTGCTATGCTACTCAGCAGGTGAGATCAGCTCTACGTCATGGCAGCATGACAGTACATGTTCTTATTCATATTTTATAGTTATACTTTTTTGATCTCACCAGCTTGTAACACTCACGTAGTCATATCGCCATCAACGTCATTTTGAAAGGACTACACATGCTAAGAGATCAGCTCTATAAATTTTTAGATCAACTTTGGCACACACATATTCTCTTTGTTGGCATGAACGATGCCATCGAATTTGTGGATGTAAACACCGCCTTTTGCGCCCTGTCGGGTTATAGCCAACAGGAATTAATTGGTACGCCCTTAGACACTATCTTTGAAGTTGCAAGCAACCATTTAGACGACGCTCGAGCAAGTTGTTATCAGGCCCCACAGTCGCCACAAGGCACTGTTTGGACTATCACCAGAAAAAACAACTCACGCTTACACATGCATCTTTTTGCAGAATGGCTTGTGAGCGGTCACAACAACAGACACAAACTGATTATGCTCGTTCCCACAAGCGAGTTGACGGCTGTTGGCGAACAGCTTCATTTTCTGTCTCATTAGCGTTAGCACGGGCATGATGCATCAACGTACTGAAACTTAAACTAACACTCCCTGTAGCATTAGCCTATTAGCCACTGAGGTACTCGAGCTGTTTTGTGTGACAACATTTTCATCTCTCTTCATATTGGCTGTAATACAAATCATTATCGTGATCAAAATCGTCGAAGGCTACACTCTGGCTGCACCGTACTTTGTAACCACGCGCATTTTGTAGATACGTTGGGCCACACAAAACGTACTTTGGCGTAACAAACAGCCAATCTTTTTACTATCAACAGCAAACTGTTCCTTAAATGTAATTTTGAGCCGCCAATCGGTACACATATCCGTGTACCGATCTTTTTAAATGTGTGGTACACGCTCTTAATATGTGTGGCACTTTGTTAACA
Organism: Deinococcota bacterium; assembly: GCA_039025155.1. Lineage (GTDB taxonomy): Bacteria > Deinococcota > Deinococci > Deinococcales > Trueperaceae > JBCCBI01. The sequence continues at coordinate 3,539 of JBCCOX010000091.1, forward strand.
TTTGCTGAAGAGCACCACCACACATCTCTATTGTCAGTTCAAACTTTATGCTTTTCTGGCCCAACACGTCACGCGCGCACGCCTTCTATGTCTTACGGTTACTTGTCTTCATAGTTCCACTCTCTCATAGTTCCACTCTCTCATAGTCACACCTTCTCACAATTACCACGCATCCGGCACGCTTATGAATACTCCACCTTTTTCTGTAGATGAAAATAGCAGCGCGTTCTATGCAGCTATCTGGAACAGTGCTGATGTTGGCATGTGTGTGACCGACATTCATGCGCGTTTTGTGATGGTCAATGACGCTTATTGTCAAACCTACGGCTACGCACGCGATGAGCTGATAGGTCAAGTGTTTACGATGGTATTACCCGAAGACCAACGCCAATATGCATATGATATTCACAAAGCTTATTTAGAGGGTGCTTCTGAAAGTGCTGGTGAGTGGACAATCCTGCGCAAAGATGGCACACTACGCATTATTTGGGTTACTGCTGCTCGAGTCATCAGCCCTGCAGGTGAACGCTTCAAAGTTACTACTGTTACCGACATTACCGAGAGAAAAGAAAATGAAGCAGCGCTCGAGCAAACGCTCAAAGACAAAACACTTTTGCTCAAAGAAGTTCATCACCGCGTTAAAAACAACCTTCAAGTCATTGGCTCGTTGCTCTACTTGCAATCGCGCAAGCTAGCGGCAGATAACCAACTTGCCCGCCAAGCCTTTGAAGAAAGCCGTTTGCGTGTAAGCGCCATGAGTGCTGTTCATGAACTCATATACGAAAATGATACGCTCAGTAATATTGGTTTTGCAAACTATCTTAACAACCTTATAGAGCTTATTGTTAAATCACTTAAAATCACAGATGTGGCGTTTAAGGTTGTCTCCGAGGAATACAATGTCACCCTCGATAAAGCTGTACCGCTGGGTTTAATCTGCAACGAACTGATTACCAACACCATCAAATACGGGTTTCCTAAAGACGTGGTTGTGCATCCTATTATTTGGGTGAGGCTCGAGCAAACTCTAGATAACACACTTAGCCTCATCTTTGAAGACAACGGCATCGGCTTGCCCGAAGGCTTTGACCCCTACGCGACCGACACCCTTGGTATGAGCATCATTATGTCACTCACGCAGCAACTTGCTGGCACCATCCAGTTTGCTCGAGGTTCAAAAACTGACTACGGCCAAGGCCTTAAAGTTACCTTGACGTTTCAAGGAGATTGACTTTAATACGCGACTTTGCAGGGTTTCAGCAGCCCGTAATTGATGAGAGTGGGCTTTGCAAGTTTTTGGTCTCATAGATAGGTTTGAGACTAAACCCGATTTGGTATCGCGCCGGACGTTAGGCTACTCTTTTCAGAATATTGACAAAAACAGTTTGCCCCAAGTACAAACGTACACCTGTACCGTATGATTTACTACTTTGATGATTGCGCCTTATTACGTTTATCACGTAGGCTCGAGCATGACTTGGCAAGATAAACTCACCAAAACCGTCTACAAGCTTGAAAGTGGCTTCGACCGCATTCACCATAAATTGCGGCACGGCTTGCGCACCCGCCCGCTGATGATTCAACCTTACTTGGGCTATGGTAACTCTGAGGGTGTCTTGCTGCGGGCGCGGGTGCTGGCAGACAAAGGCATTCGCCCAGCGAGGGAAGAAGATTCGCTCTGGGATAACTTCAAGAATGCCGTTAAGCGGCTCGAGTCCAGCGAGTACCCCGGTGCTTCCGTTGCCGTCAAGGTTTACGCGCACGGAAACGTCTACAGCACCCAAACCAGCACAGACAACGAAGGCTTTGTGTATCACTGGCTTGCCTACAATAATTGTGACGTTGAGCAAGATACATCTTTGCAACAAGCTGATGAAGCACCTGAGGGCAACTTGTCTGCTAATGACACAGCTAACATCAATACCCCCAGCATCAACAATCCCAGCATCAACAATCCCAGTATTAACCCAACAGTGGAACACGTGCGCATTCACTACAAGTTACTTAGCCCTGAGCGACCTAGCCCCGTTCAGAGCGAGGGCTATGCCATTTTGCCACGCAGTGAAGCGACGTTTGGCATCATTAGCGACGTAGACGATACAGTGCTACAAACCGGGGCCACCAGCACCCTCAGCATGATTAAAAAAGTGCTCTTTGGCAACGCCCGCACCCGCTTACCCTTTGTGGGTGCAGCGGCCTTTTACCAAGCACTCTGTGGGCAGACAAACCCCATTTTTTATGTCTCGAGCAGCCCTTGGAACCTCTACGACATGCTTACCGACTTTTTTGACATCAACGACATTCCTGCAGGGCCTTTGATGTTGCGCGATTGGGGCATCAAACCCAGCGAGTTACTGCCGTTTGGTCACAAAACCCACAAGCTAGACAGCATCACCGGCATTATGGAGGCGTATCCAGACTTGCCCTTTGTGCTCATTGGCGACAGCGGGCAAGAAGACCCGGAAATTTACACAACCTTGGTGAGCAAGTATCCGTCACGCATCAAAGCTATCTACATTCGCGATGTGAGTAGTGACACGCGCGATACGGAAATTGCCAAATTACAGGAGGAGGTGGCAAAAGCTGGTTGCCCTTTGCGGCTTGTTAAAGACACACTTGCTGCAGCAACACACGCGGCTGAACTTGGGTTAATTAACCAAGCTGAGGTTGAAACGGTACGTGAGCGGCAGTCGGAGGATATGAACCGACCGCTAATGTAGTACCCCTAATTAATGTAGAAGCCGAGTTGCTCGAGCATCTGCGGCACTCGAGTTGATGTCATCAAAAAAGTTGATACACCCATTACAGATGATGTTCCCTTCCCTGTCTTTTTATCTTCTGTGCTGAAGGTACAACTTCTGTACTTAAGGTACAACGGCATCCATCAACTCCTTACAAAACCCACATATAACCAGTCATACGTAGGCAATTGACAAAACCTCATCAGCTTGCAGCTATATGATGCAACTATGATAGAAACGCTTTACCTCGCCAAACCGCGCGGTTTTTGTGCGGGCGTAGTTATGGCGATTGATGCTGTAAAAGACGCCGCCACTGAGCTTTCTGACGAAGGCGACCTAGCTGTGTATCACGCGATTGTCCACAATGACACCGTGGTTGAACGGCTCGAGACCGAGCACGATGTTCACTTTGTCGAACGCTTGAGTGAGTTAGACAAGCTTAAAGCACAAGCCGCTAGTGAAGGGCGCAAACTTGCCGATACCGTTGTGTTTTCCGCCCACGGCGTAAGCCCTGCCGTCCGAGCAGAAGCAGCCCGCCTAGGTCTTGCCACCATTGACGCAACCTGTCCGCTAGTTACCAAGGTTCATACCGAGGCCAAAAAGTACACCAAAGAGGGCTATTACATTTTGCTGATTGGCGACTCAACCAAGCACCAAGAGGTCATCGGCACTCGTGGCGAAGCCCCCGAAGTCACAACTGTTGTGAGCGTCATCGGCAACCGCAAGCACGATCCTAACTTAGCCGACCCACACACTGTGCAAGTACCTGATCCCGACAAAGTTGTGGTGCTGACCCAGACTACCCTGTCGGTTGATGACACCATGAAAACCATTGCCATCCTCAAAGAGCGTTTTCCCAAGTTAGTTGTGCCGCCCAGAGACGACCTTTGCTACGCCACCAAAAACCGCCAAGACGCGGTGCGCGCGATGGCGCCACATGTGGACATGTTTTTGGTGGTCACCAGTGACTACAGTTCTAACGGCATGAGGCTCTTGGAACTAGCTGAAGACCTCTGCGGCAACGCCAAACGGGTTGAAAGTGTGGCGGACATTGACGAAACGTGGCTTAATGATGTTCGCAGTGTTGGTGTCACCTCGGCAGCATCCACGCCAGACGACCTTGTACAGGGCATCGTCGCATTCTTCAAAACGCGCAATCCCAATTTAAGCGTAGTTGAAGAAGGCGAATGGGAAGATATTACTTTCCGCAAACCTAAACGTGTCCCCGCGCCTGTCAGTAGCTAACATCTAAATTACATCGGAGGCAGACTTTTCTACTTATAGCATTTCCATTTGAAGTTGCGGGGGCAACTCCAAATGCGAGCTAGGCGAGTCGAAACAGACCTACTTAGTGTGGGGGGACTTATCCTGGAATTGCTATTAGTTTACAGATGAGTGTGATGGTACTCGAGCCAACCTCAACTCATCCACAACCCTAAACAAACACGCAATAATACTGACATAGTTGACGTATACGCTACATCTGATGTTTCTCCCCATCTCCCAGTCTCACCAAGATACTACCCAAACACCCTAGCAAGCTTATGACCACACCCTACCCCTACTCCCTCAGCATAGCCCCGATGATGGACTGGACCGACCGTCATTATCGCTACTTCATGCGCCAACTTACCCGGCGCACGTTGCTTTATACCGAAATGATTACCACGGGGGCCATTTTGCACGGCGATAAGGCGCGTCATCTTGACTTCTCAGAACTAGAACATCCGCTTGCGCTACAACTTGGTGGAGATGATCCCAAGGCCCTAGCTGAATGCGCAATCATTGCCGAAACGTGGGGTTACGACGAAGTCAACCTCAACGTAGGCTGTCCGAGTGACCGTGTGCAAAACGGTAACTTTGGTGCTTGCCTCATGGCTCAACCTGAACTCGTGCGCGACTGTGTGCAGGCCATGCGTGAAAGCACAACCTTGCCCATTACCGTGAAGCACCGCATCGGCATTGACACCCTCGACAGCTACGAGGACATGGCGCATTTTGTAGAGGTTGTTGCCGCTGCGCGCCCGGCTAAGTTTACAGTTCACGCGCGCATTGCCTGGCTCAAAGGCCTTAGCCCCAAAGAAAACCGCACTGTGCCACCTTTACGCTACAACGACATCTACCGCCTCAAGCAGAACTTTCCAGAGCTGATGATTGAACTCAATGGCGGCGTAGTGACATTGGCTGATGTTCAACAGCACTTAACTCAGGTTGATGCGGTGATGTTGGGACGTGCAGCCTATCAAAACCCATATTTGTTTGCAGGGGTTGATGGGCAGATGTATGGGGATACTTGTGAAGTGCGCTCGAGACACGAGGTTGTCCTCGCCATGCTGCCTTACATAGATGCCATGCTTGAAAAAGGCGTTTACCTGAGCAGCGTCAGCCGGCACATGTTACACCTTTTTGCTGGTCAGCCGGGCGCTAAAGCGTGGAAACGGCATATCAGTGAAAACGCGCATAAAGCTGGCGCAGATACCGGCGTCTTGCTTGATGCCCTAGCTAAGGTGCCAGAGCACGTGCAATATGCTCGAGGCAAACTTAGTAGCGACGTTTACAGCCCAGCATAAACATCATCAACGCTCAAACCTAAATTGACGCAAGGTAACGTAAGCACTTGGTCATCCAAAATATCTTCTAAAAACCAGCGTCCGTCATCACTGAGGCGAAAAACCTCGAGCCGCTCGTGGTGTTGATTAACCAGCACGTAAGCTTGCAAACTACTAATCCTCCGGTAAGCATGGAGCTTCTCACCCCGGTCAATCGCCTCGGTGCTGTCAGAAAGTACTTCAATAATGAGACAGGGCTTTGTTTTGTAATAAGCGTGGTCGTCGCTGTCGTCGCAGACCACCATGACATCTGGGTAATAGACAGTGTCATCCTCGAGCTTTACTTTCATGTCACTTATAAACACTCGGCAACCCGTTGTTCGACTACTTGCCAAAAAAACTGCAGCTATGTTTAAGGCAATACGGTTATGGCGCTCACTAGCTCCGGCCATCATAAACAGTTCGCCATTTACAAATTCGTGTTTATGTTGGCTGTGTTCTTCAAACTCGAGGTAGTCTGCAAAGCCAACATCCGTCTTAACAGGCGCTTGTCGCATAGCTTAAAGTATAAACGCTGTGAACGGAGCTAGTCATAAGTAGCTAGTAAGCACATGCAAATGTAGGCTCAAAGATGTACAAGAACCTACAAATTCGCTACAATTTAGCGTTTGACGTGTGGTAGCCTTGTCTGTCTTACACATCAACTCAAATAGACAAACCCCTTTACAGCATCCTTGCCGCAGGCCCAGCAACTTAAATCTGGCAACTTAAATCTGATAGTGTAAATCTAGCAGTTTAACCCTGCTGAATCGCATTTCGCAGGAAAGTTTATGGCAAGCTTCTAACGACCATTCGCAGGGAGGAACTCACATGAAACTCGTAGCAACCCAGCGCAACGCTGGCAAAGCCAATCAACTTAGACACGGCGGGCAACTTCCGGGCATTGTTTACAACAAACAAGTCAACATTCCTGTCAGTGTTGAACTGCGCGCGTTTGACAAAGTGTTTCGCACACAAGGTACTTCGCACGTGATTGAGCTAGATGTTGACGGCAGCTCACATGATGTACTGGTCAAACAAGTACAGATGGACAAGCGCCGCCGCTTGCCTTTGCACGTAGACTTTTACGAGGTTACTGCGGGCGAACAAGTTGAGGTCGGTGTTGCCATTGACTTTGTAGGCACGCCAGCAGCCGTTAAAGAGGGCGCTCAGATTGACGTTCAACGTCGTGACGTGACCATTAAAATTGTGCCCCGGCTTATTCCAGATAAGCTCGAGGTTGACATTAGCCACTTGGGCTTTGGCGACTCCATGCACGTCAGTGACATTGTTGGCTTGCTGCCCGAAGAAGCTGAGGTCATGGATGATACTGAGCTAACGCTGGTCGCCGTTGTAGCACCAAGGGTTGTTGAAGAAACCGAAGACGAAGCTGACGGCGAAATGACTGAACCCGAAGTTATTGGCGCAAGTGATGACGACGACGAAGCTGGTGACGACGAAGGTTAAGCTTCACTAGTTAATGTGACAGCTCATGATGTTCATGTGATGGGTAGGCTGTTTAGCTTAGCCATCACATTGCGTTAGTGACAAGTAGAAAGTAGCTCGAGCTGGGTCTCGAGCCTTTTAGGAACACCCGTGACCCCACCCACAACCGTGACAACCATTATTGGTCTTGGCAATCCGGGCAGGCGTTATGTGCACACGCGGCATAACGCTGGCTTTCTTGTTGTGGATGCATTAGCTGAACACTTGGGTGCAACCTTTCGCAGCGTTCGTGAAGCTGAGGAAGCTAGAGCAGACAGCATCACCTTGGTGAAACCACTTACGTTTATGAACGCATCTGGCAAAATTGTGCAGCGCTATGCAACTAAAACCAAACCCGAGCACATTCTGGTCATTCACGACGACCTTGACTTACCTTTGGGCCGGTTGCGCTTTAAGTTTGCTGGCAGTTCTGGCGGGCAGCGCGGCGTGCAAGATACGATCTCACGTATTGGCAAAGATTTTTATAGGCTCAAAGTGGGCATTGACCGGCCACCGGCTGGCTGGGAAGTTCAGCGCTGGGTGCTGAGTCCGTTCCAAAACAGTGAGCAAGACCTTTTAGCTGAGGTGATTACGGCTGCTCGAGATGCTGTGTTATTGGCCCTAGACAAAGGCATCAACCACGCGATGGGGCACTACAACGGCCGCGATCTGCGCGTTCCAGACAAACCTCAGCAAGCATCATCAACACCATCGTCATTAATATCGTCATCACCAACATCGTCGTCACAAAAATCAACGTCATCACCTTCAGGTTCCTTAACAAAGGTAATGTCCGCCTTGACCCAAACAGCGCCAGATGCCCAGCAGTCCACACCTGTCAGCACTCAGACAACTCCTGATAATAATACCTCTGATAATAATAC
>JBCCOX010000092.1:0-11215 GCA_039025155.1 Deinococcota bacterium
AGCTGGCTCGTTTAACTGGCAGCAGCGCATAGGCAGGCAGGTGCTCATTTTAAAAGATCAACAGGGCTTGCCAATAGATAACCGCTACGGCTTTGATGGCAAGTGGTATGCTAGCCCCATTTTTAGCTTGTATTATCCTATGAACGTTCGCTACACAGCGGTTCTAGTGCCTGCTGGCGGGCAGTTTATGGGCTGGCCTTAGTTTGGTATTGAAGGTTTAATATTGCATCACCAAGCTGACCTCACTGTAAAGACAGTCTCAAGAAAACACCTCAAAGGTTGTTTTAGCCCGTAAGTGTGGCGATGTAGTTGGTTTATACCTAGCGTAGTCATGCAATCTTGCGTTAGCCCACAGATGTTGCATTCATAGGTTGCGTCATATATTGTCCTAAACGGGAAGAACTCAAGTTCGTCAAGGGCCTTTTCAATATGTTGGAGCAGTATAAGACGCTTCCAAATGAACAGACACCTATACCTAGTCAATAATTGGCACACAGCTTTGCGCAACTTGTTGGGTCGGGTATACTTGACGGATGCAACCCTTTTCTAAGCCAGCCCTGCAGCGCCCTGACTACAGTGCTAGGCAAGCTAAACTTGCGCAGCTCGAGGTTGATGTTGTTGCGCTGGTACCTAGCGCATCCCTCAAGTATTTCACAGGTCTAGATTTCCATCTTTCTGAGCGGCCGATCATTGTATTTTTGGGTGACTTTGGCACGGGTGATTTTAGCAGCGCAGCTATTGTGCCCGAACTAGAGATGTCACGTATTACCGCGCGTGACGACCTCAACATGCGCTGTTTCCCGTGGCGCGATGAAGACGGCTATGAAGCTGCGTTTCAAGCTGCACTTGACGGCCTCGAGCTAACTACCTCCCGGCTTGGGGTTGACGGCATGACCATGCGGGTGACGGAGTACCTCGAGCTGCAAAAACTTGCGCCTAGACTTACCATGACACCTGTTGAGCGCGGGCTTATTGCCATTCGGGCCCGTAAAGATGCCGCTGAAATCACTGCGCTAAAGCAGTCCATTGCCATTTCGGAACGGGCCTTACACGGCCTGCTTGCTAAACTTCAAGTAGGTATGACCGAACGTGATATTGCCCGTGTATTGGCAGATGAACTCACCGCTGAAGGAAGTCAGCAACTCAGTTTTGCACCACTAATTCAACTTGGTGAAAACAGTGCTTTTCCACATGGAAATATCTCTGACAGAGCCCTTCAAGACGGTGACATTGTGCTCATTGATTTTGGCGGCTGTTACGAGGATTATCCGGCGGATATTACCCGCACAGTCTGTTTTGGGGAGCCACCTGAAGGTTTTACAGCTATGTTTGATGCGGTGTTAGCGGCTAACCTTGCTGCCATTGAAGCAACTGCTCCGGGTGTGCCCATGCAGGACCTTGACCGCGCGGCGAGGTCAGTCATTGAAGCCGCTGGTTACGGACAGTACTTTATTCACCGCACAGGTCACGGCCTCGGGTTAGACGTTCACGAACCTATTCCGCAACTTGCTGAAGGCGTGATTGAGCTGCTCGAGCCCGGCATGGTGTTTACGATTGAACCGGGGGTGTATATTCCGGGGATTGGTGGTGTACGGCTCGAGGACGATGTGTGTATTACTGAAACTGGTGTTGATGTACTGACGCAGTTTCCAAAACGTTGGCAAATTAGCAGCATTAGCACAGTAGAGTGAATGCAAGAACTTGGAAGGTTCAGCATATTGGAAGGTTCAGTGAAAAAGATGGTTGTGTTGCTAGAGTTATTTGTGTTGTCGGAGTTAAAAAGTGCCAAGCTATTTAAAGCTGGTCAATAAGCTCTGTAGACGCTGATAACGAACAAATGACAAATTTGGGCAATGAGGTTTATCTGAACTGAGGCGACTAAAGCTGAGGTTGAGGTGAACAACCAAAAAAATTAAACTATTATGCAATTGGCTATGATATAATGGATAACGTGGCAAAACCACAACAGATACCGCCTGAAGACGCCACCACTACAAAGACGCCGGACAAAGGGTCTAGCAGCACGGGAGCGCACGCTCAAGAACCTGCTGGAGACGCTACACAGCACGATGTAAAGCATGATGCAAAGCTGGCGCCACCCGTAGAGCCGGGGCTTAAAAAGACGCTCGAGCGCGTGCTCGAGATGGATATTTTGACGCTTGCTGACTTAAGTGATGCTGACTATCAAACGAGTTTAGGAGATCATCAGCAACTCCTCGGTCCAGAGCAGCGCCGACTTAGCCCGTCTGAACTGCTGGCTAAACTTCCCGATACAGACGCCATTACGGATGACCGTCGCCGTTTAGAGGAGCTTAATAAATTAGCGTGGTCACTCGCAGATGTAGCAACGACGGCGGACGACACCGAGCAAGCCAAAACCTTGGCAAGTCGGGCTAAGCGTCTGGCAGAAAGCTTACGCGACACGGCTGAACTTGCCCATAGCTTGCGCACCATTGGTATTTGTGAAGCCAAACAACACAACGACCAAGCAGCAACACAAATCCTGTTAGAAGCTTACAAATTAGCACAGCGCAACGCTGACGAAGTCACTGAAATGCACAGTTTGCGCTGCCTTGCAAACAGCTACTACAACCTTGGGGATTACACTTTGGCGCTTGCGCATAGCCTCGAGATTTTAGAGCTAGCTAGGCGTTTGCTTGACCGCCACGCTGAAGCTTTTGCGTTTAATCTTATCTGCAAAACGCAAATCACTATCGGCTCGTATCATGAGTCGCTCGAGAACGCCCTGCGCAACCTCGAGCTGCTGGAGTCTATGGACAGCTCTTACGAAGAAGCGTTTCACTGTTACACCAATTTGGGTCTTACCCACCGCTACTTGGAAAGTTTTGACCGAGCCCACTACTTTTTTCGCAAAAGTCTAGATGTTGCTGAACATGGGCAGCGTTCTTGCCTCAAAGCAGAAGCCCTTGCCAACCTAGCCGATACATATAACTTACAAGACGAACACACGCTAGCTTTTGCCATGCTGGACCGCGCCCGTGACCTACTAGAAACCTGTGATGATGTAACGGTCTCAGCCCGTACGCTTATCAGTATTGGCGCAACGTTAATTAAAGAAGATAAACTAGACGCCGCGTTGCACATGTTGCAGCGTTCGCTGAGCTTGCTCGAGCAAACCCCCCACGTTCACCAGCAAATTTGGGCTTTGGAGCACATTGGTGAAGTTCACCTAAAACAGCAGGACTACCCCCTTGCGTTACACTACTTTATGCAAGTGCTTAATTTAGCTGAAATAAGCGGCTCTAAAAAATATATTTACCGTGTTCACTACTGGTTTTCACAGACCTATGAAGCGTTAGGAGACACCAGTAAAGCCCTCGAGCACTACAAATTGTTTGACCAAGTAAAAGAAGAAGTGTTGAGTCAAGTCAACGCCCAAAAACTGCGCAGCACGGTCATTCAGTTTGACCTCGAGCGGGCTGAGCGCGACAAAGAAATGCATAAGCGCAACAATCTCACCATTGTGAAAGCTTATCAAGAACTGGACAAAACCAAACGTGCTGCTGAAGACGCCCTCGTTGCTCGTACCGCTATTTTAGAAAGTATTGCAGATGGCTTTATTTCACTTACAGATCAGTTTAGGTTTCGCTATTTAAACCCGGTTGCAGAAGCTTACTGGCAGAAAAAAGCCACCCAATTGCTAGGGCGCAGTTTGTGGCAAGAGATGCCAGAAATTGGGAGCCACAAAAGTTCCTTTGAACGAGTTGATCAACGGGGTGAAGCAGAGCGCTTTGAGCTTAAAGTGCGCGGGGGCAACTGGCTCGAGGTACGCCTTTTCCCAGCCGAAGAAGGCGTGTCAATGTACTTTACCGACATCACCGAGCGTAAAAAAGCAGAAGTGGACCGTGAACACTACCTCAAATTAGTTCAAGCTGAGCACGAACGTGCTGCAGCCCGCTTGCGCGAAGCGGAGCGTCTCCAAGTTGAACTGGACAAAAAGAATCAAGAACTCGACAAGAAAAACCGTGAACTCATTCGGCTTAGTGTGCAAGACGGCCTCACCGGGCTCTACAACCGCCGCTATTTAGATAACTACCTTGCCAACGAGTTTGCCAGTGTTAAGCGTTACCAGCACCCACTTACAGTGTGTCTGTGCGATATTGACCACTTTAAAAATATTAACGATAGCTTTTCCCATGCTGTGGGCGATCAAGTATTGCGCTACATTGCTAAAATTTTGATCCAACAAACCCGTGAAACCGACCTTGTCGCCCGCTACGGTGGCGAAGAGTTTGTGATTGCGTTTACGAATACCATTTTAGCTGATGCGCTAGCTGCAGCTACCAAAATCCGCGAGTTTATTGAGACTTACCCTTGGCAGCAAGTTCACCCAGACTTGAGCGTCACCTTGAGTGGCGGGCTTTGTGCGGATACTAGTGTAGATACCTATGAGCAAATGCTCAGCATTGCTGATAAAAAGTTGTACGAAGCCAAAGACGCTGGTCGCAACCAGGTTATTTCTTAAACACCATGTCAACATTAAAACGATGTTAAAACGATGCGGTTGGGTTACGGAAGCTAACGTTTACATCCGCTATCACGATGATGAGTAGGGCGTGCCCGTTCACGACGATCAAAAATTATTTGAGATGCTCATTTTAGAAGGCGCGCAAGCTGGTTTAAGCTGGCTGACCGTTCTCAAAAAACGTGAGGGTTACCGAGCTGCGTTTGCTCAGTTTGAGGTTGAGAAGGTAGCAACCTTTGATGATGCCGATGTTGCACGCCTACGAGAAAATCCTCAGATTATTCGTAATCGTCTCAAGATAGAAGCAGCCATTACAAATGCTCGAGCATTTTTAGCCATTCAAGAAGAATACGGCAGTTTTGATGCGTTCATTTGGCAATTTGTGGACGATCTACCTATTCAAAACACGTGGTCAAGTCTAGCTGATGTGCCAGCCTCAACTGAAACATCCAAGATAATGAGCAAAGCCCTCAAACAACGCGGCTTTAAGTTTGTCGGTGAAACCATTTGCTACGCCTACATGCAGTCTGTGGGGATGGTGAACGACCACACAACAGACTGTTTCCGCCATGCTGAGGTGGCGAGTTTACAAAGCACCGCGTGACTGTCAAGACCCTAGTAACTCTTCTTCAGTCATCTTAAAATCGTTATGGATAACTAAAGCGTGCTCTTCTAAAAGTCCAAGTTTGATAGCTTTGAGACTGTACTTAGCGTAAGGAATAATGACGGCTACGGGCTTACCATCTGAAATGACGTGTACCTCCTGACCAGCTTGAACAAGCTCGATGACTTCTGAAAGCTGTTGTTTGAGTTGGTCGGTAGAAAATTTAAGCACAGCTTGATTGTAAAAGATTAATTCGGCTCAAACACAATTGCACTCACAATAGGGCGCTGGTTGCTGCGGTTAAGTACCCGCCCAGCCACGTAAAGCGTGGTGCTGCCGCCGCTATCGAGCCGCATGGCATCGCGGGCATCTAGGGCGGTAAACAGCGGGATGAGGTCGCGGGCGGTCATAGCATCAGCCGTAACAAACAAAACCGTGCCATCAGCGCGCAGGCCAATAGCAGATTGCTGCACCGTGCCATCCAAAATGCGCGTGCCCGTGCGGAAACGCTCGAGCCCCGGATCAAACACAACCTCACCATCTTTAAGTAAGAGCGGACCAGCCTCAACAGCATCTTGTACGGTGTTAAACACCTCTGGCAGCAGGTCAACCTCGAGACTCGCCAAATCGCCTCGGTCAATAAGCGCCAGGTCGCGAATATGCGGTTCATAAACAATCACAAAGCCGCCCACTGGCACCACTCGCGGGCCAATGCGGTTGTCAATCACGCGGTTAGCGGCAACCACAATTGCACCCCGACTAGGCTGCCCTACGCTTGCCCCGGTTTGGGTGTGCACCACAATGCTCCCACCTGTGCTGGATTCGCTAGCCTCATAGCGTTCACCGTTTACGGACACCATAATGCTGCTCTGAACGCGGTCAATAACCGTTTTGTTCCCTAAAAACCCAATGCTGGCGCGGTTGCGGGACGGTGGTGATAAGAGGCGCTCGTTCATCTGCAAGAGGCCGATAGTGTTGAGTGTTGCTGTATCAAAATAGCCTGCGTTAATGGCTGCATAGCTGCCCCGTGCTAGTTGGCTGAGCGGTCTGGCACTGCGCGGTTGGGCCACCACGCGAAACGTGCCTGCATCTGGCGCGAGTTCCAAAACATGCACCCCACTTTGCCCGCTAGCCGTCGGAAAGCTGAAACGGCGATAGGTGACGCCCTCACGTAAATTGAGTTGTTCGCTACCAGCAGGTAATAGCAAGTTTGTGGTTCGCTCGGGTTGCTCGGGGATGAGGTCAACAACAAGTCGGGTGGGGTTACTCAGCACACTCACGTTGTAGTTAGCTGCACCGCCGTGTACGTCTAGACGGCTGCGTCCAAGGGCGCTGCGCACGCCTACGTTGTAACCCCACAAAAACTCGGGGAGTTCTTTGGGCAAGATAAGCTCAGGAAAATCGACTTGTAAGCGTCCGTCCTCAACCAATTGTCCTTCGCCGAGTGGTGCGGTGATGTCGCTAGGATTAACGTTCGCAAAGTCAAACACTAGCCGCAGTGCGCCGGCGTCGTTAGTACTGTTATTTACACGAATGTTCTCGAGCCGTGGTCCATCTAGCCCCAAAAACTCGAGTACGCTAGCGCTTACAAACACCTCACCGTCTTCGACGACAGGCTGTTCAACCAAGTCATCTGCCAACCAACCCAAGCCGCCCACGTGGTTAAGCACGATGTCACCCACGCGCAGTTCAACGCTACCTATGCGGGTTTCTACCTCGACCTCGGGCGGGAGTTGAAACAGGGGGATTTGTGCGTGACTGATGGAAATGAGTAAGCTGAGGACAATAAACTGCAGTACGTGATGGCGAGGACGCATCTCCCGCCAGAGCAGGTGTAATCGTGGCATCAAGTATAACTCCGGGTGATGTCAGAAAGTTTCATAAGAGGGTTTTGGGAGTTTAGGAAGATGTTTTGTAGGAGGCTAGCTGAGGGGTTAAACACTGCCTCGAGGCTACCCCACAATGCTAGCTTATCTCGGTTAGTTTACGACGTTTGAGGTGTGAAAAAGATGACACTCGAACGCCCTGCACATAAGCATGAAGAAAGGCACGCCAGTGAAGCTTTACAAACTGATGATGACGTACCTAGCTTTGTCGATGATGACATTGCTTTTGGCAAATCCATCCGAAAGTTTGTTTGCTGATAGGCAATTGCAAGCTGAAGATGACATATTTGCTCAGGTCCCTGATACTGGAGATATTGTTGGTGAAAAAGTAATTGGACCTGATGGTGGTCCATTTGGTGTCACTGTATATGAAGATGATGTTCAAGGTTTTCCACCACGGGGTCGAGCACTTGTGTTTTTGTACCCAGATTCTCTTAAACAAGAAGCAAATATCCAATTATTTGTTACTAGGCAGTCTTCTCAAGATTACCTAAATATAGATGGATTTGGCAGCATATACCCTGTTGACAAAATTAGATATATCAGCCCATTAGCAACACTAAAGATACCTATAGAAAGCATTAACTTCACTTATCCGTTTGAAGGTGCCATGTTTGATATTTCACCTTCATACAATCCAGGAGAATTAGATGCCGTTGCTCGCCGCGATATACGCTTTGAAGTACGCATCTACCGCAAAGATGGCACGTTTTCGTTCTACACGCAGCGTTTTGGCAGGTTTGGCTTAGCCGCCATCGATCTCGACTTTTTGCAAGCTAATTTGGGTAACGATCTACCGGAAACCTTGACGATTAGCATTCAAGCCGTAGATATTAGTGACGCACTACCTAATCCAGATGATTTTTTGCCCACCGACCAAAACTCGGGTAGTGAAAATCAAGAATGAACATGCGCTCATCTAGCAAGTTTGTAGCGTCTTAAACGCCTTCGCCAATCCCATGGATGAGCGATAAAAACTGCCCAGCATCAAACGTTGATCCCAAAATGTGGTTAAGACATAGGGCAACTTGTTGCGCTTGAATGTCTCGAGCACCCAGCGTCACCGCGCCTAAATTAGTCGCCCGTTGGCGCAGTGGGCTCATGGCTTGGGGTGCTAAATCTACAACCGTGAGGTGCGGCCCCAAGTGACGTGTGGGAATGTGCGTGCTGGTGTCAATTCGCACGAGTAAGTCAGCGCCATCTAGCAATTTAAACGCGAGCGGGTCGTCTTGCGCCCTGGCGACGACATCCGTTGTGATTGCCAGTTGAGAGGCGGTGTGCTCGGCCTCTGGGCGGTTTTCGCCTAGTACACTTAAATGCCGCACGCCTGAGCTGGCGAGGTCTCGAGCAACTGCGCGCCCCATCGGCCCAGAACCCAGCACCACAGCTCGCGCCCCACGTGCGTCCCAGTCGATGTGCTGAAGCGCTAAGCCAACAGCCCGCCCCAGGTTGTACTCGGCGACGAGGCTGCCCGGTGTGACCGTCACGCTGTCGGCGGCGGCAGCTTCTTGGGCATCTAGGCTGCTGCGGCTAGATAGGCTGAACGCACGTTCTTGCAGACCCGCACTGAGGATGAGTGCGCCCGCAAAATCGAGTGGCTCGAGGCTCGCCAGCACTCGCTCGAGGTCGTGTAAATACGGCACAGGGTGCAAGTACACCTTGGAGGCAACATCGTGAAACTCGCTCAGCGCGCGGCTGAGTTGGTCGTCTTGGCACAGGAGGGCAATAAGATGCATGTCACAGTTAGTATATAAAATATTCACAAAAAATGAAGGCGAAAAACCCCCGCTACTCGGTGTTTTGGGCAATATGTGAAAAATTCCTCGAGCCTCCCGCACACATATCCATGCACGTTGTGCTACACTTTGTTCGTGAGTTTCTTACGCCGCATTCACACCATTACAACCTGCTCTCAGCCTCTGCAACGTTTAGGGACTGAGCCAACCTTGGTGACGCAGCGAACGTCTGGCGCTTAACTTTAGGCGTTACTCTCTATCAACCCCACTAACAACCATATACGTTAAACTTATCAAACTGGTGATGGTTTGAGCGCCTTACCGCGTATCGACCTCGTGTGATGACGTGGTGATGTTGCTCGAGCCTCGCAGATGTCTATACGTTAGATACATCTTCTGACGTAATACTCAGTATCTCTTATGAACTTTACATATATCCTTTTTGAGGTGAAATATGAATGTTGTACTCCCAGACGGTAAAAAGCTCAACCTGCCTGACCATGCAACCGGCATGGATGTGGCCGCAGCAATTGGTCCAGGGCTGGCCAAAGCTGCACTAGGCATTAAAGCTAACGGCCAGCTTGCAGATTTAATGTCCGAAGTTGAGGACGGCGCTGAGGTCTCTATCCTCACTAAAAAAGATGATGACACCCTGTTTTTGATGCGTCACACCCTTGCGCATGTGATGGCCCAAGCGGTCATTGAACTGTTCGTAGCTGAAGGGCACACGCGCAGTGAGGTGATGATGGGTGTTGGTCCGGTCATCGACAACGGCTTTTACTACGACTTTGATGTGCCCAGACCGCTCACACCAGAAGATTTAGAGGCAATTGAGGCCATTATGCGGCGCATCATGAAAGATGACTTGGAGCTTCGTAAATACAGCCTCAGCCGAGACGATGCACTCAGCCGGTACAAGGAAATCGGCGACCCCTACAAAGTGGAGCTTATAGAAGATTTGCCAGCAGGGGAGACTATCACTTTTTATGAGCAAGGCGGCGAAGCAGGCTTTACCGACCTCTGTCGCGGTCCGCACGTACCGCGTACAGGCGTGTTACCCAAGCACTTCAAGCTGATGAGTGTGGCCGGTGCGTACTGGCGCGGCGATGAAGCACGGACACAGTTGCAGCGGATTTATGGTGTGGCGTTTCACACCAAAGATGCGCTCGAGCACCACCTGTGGCAACTTGAAGAAGCCAAAAAACGCGACCACCGCAAAATTGGTAAAGAACAGGACATATTCATCTTGGATGAAGACGTGGGGCCAGGCTTGCCACTCTGGATGCCTAACGGTGCCATCATGATTGATGAGATTGAAACCCTCGCTAAAGAAGTGGAAAGAAAAGCTGGCTACAAGCCTGTGCGCACACCCCACGTATCCAAAGAAGACCTGTTTTTACGCAGTGGTCACTTGCCCTACTACGCTGAAGACATGTACCCACCAATGCAGCTCGAGGGTGTGACCTACTACATGAAACCCATGAACTGCCCTTTTCATCACAAAATCTATGCTGCTCGCCCGCGTTCTTACCGCGACTTGCCCCTACGCTTGACCGAATACGGCACCTGTTACCGCTACGAAGACTCCGGCGCGCTCATGGGACTTATGCGGGTGCGCAGTTTGCAGATGAACGACGCCCACATCTACTGCACTGAAGACCAGTTTGAAAAAGAATTTATGGCCGTGATTGACTTGTACCTCAAGTACTTTAAAATTTTTGACATTAGCGATTACGTGATGCGCCTTTCTAAGCACAGCAGAGACGGCCTCGGTAAAAAGTATATTGACAACGAACCTATGTGGCAAAAGACCGAAGCGATGGTACGCAGCGCCATGCAGCACGGGGGCGTAAATTTTGTGGAAGTTGAAGACGAAGCTGCGTTTTACGGTCCTAAAATCGACGTGCAAATCAAAAGCGCCATCGGGCGGGAGTTTACCCTCGCTACCAACCAAGTGGACTTTGCCATACCAGAGCGGTTTGACCTGCACTACATCGACGAGCACAACCAAAAACAAACGCCCATTTGTTTGCACCGCGCGCCGCTGTCTACCCATGAGCGCTTAATCGGCTTTTTGATTGAACACTTCGCGGGAGATTTTCCGCTTTGGCTTGCGCCTGAGCAAGTGCGCTTAGTGCCCATTGCCGACCGCCACCTTGACTACTGCTACGCCTTGCAAGACCGTTTTGCAGATGCAGGTATTCGCAGTGAGGTGGATAGCAGCAGTGAGCGGATGAACTACAAAGTGCGTCAAGCTGAGCTGCGCAAGATTCCTTATACCGTAATTGCTGGGGATAAAGAGCAAGACGCGCAGCAGGTGTCGTTCAGAAGTCGTAAAGAGGATGATCAGAATGGGGTGGCCGTGGATATGTTTGTGGATCACCTCAAAGCCAACATTGCTGCGCGCAGCGTTGAGGTGGCACCGCTTTCAGTACCGGCCAACGCCTAAGTTAAATGTCTCCAACGAGATATAAACACAATTGTATTACAGTCAGCACTCGAC
>JBCCOX010000093.1:0-11170 GCA_039025155.1 Deinococcota bacterium
GCAGTGAGCATGTGCGATGTGGTCGGTATCTATCAGCTGTTCAGCGGCGTATTGACGAATGACCTCGAGCATCGAAAAGCGCCCTAGTGCTGTAGTGCGCAGCAGTGAACGGTTCACGAGCCGAAGGAGTGTACGGGCAGATGCACCCGTGACAGCGTGTGCAGCAGCCAGCTCAAAACCACCACAAAACACAGATAGCGCCGCTAAAACTCGTTTTTCTTCCCCACTTAGCTGCTGCCAAGAACTTAAAAAGACCTGCCGCATGCTGCGGTGACGCGCACTGACCTGCTGGCCGTCAGCCTCAAGCATATCCATGTCTTGCTTAAGCGCACTGACCAACTCTGGCAAACTATAAAGACGCACCCAACTAGCAGCTAGCTCGAGTGCTAGGGGCATCCCTTCTAGTAACTGACACAGTTCAACAAGTGCTTGCTGGTCGCCAGCCTGCAGCGCAAAATCTGAACGCACCCGGCGCGCACTACGAAGAAACAAATTTGTAGCATCGTAAGCGTCTAGGTGATAAGTATCTGGGTGGGCTTCTGGGTAGTCTTGGCTGAGGTTAAGCGTGGGTAAACTTAGCCCAACGACATCGTACACGCTTTCACCGGGGAGTCCTAAGAGCACTCTCGAGGTGGTCACAATACGGCAAGTGGGTGCGCAAGCTAAGCGTTGGATAACAGCTTGTACGCCCGCGAGCAGGTGCTCGACGTTGTCTAAAACAATCAGCATGTGTTTATCTGCAAGGTAGTCACAGACATCTTCAAGCACAGGGTTTGTACCACTTAGGGTAAGTTGCAAACTGCCTGCGATGGCGTCGGGAATATCAGCGGCGGCTTGCACGGTTGCAAGCGGTACAAAGATGACGCCATCACGGTAATGGTGTTGCTGTTGCTCGAGTAACGCTAGTGCCAAGCGCGACTTACCCACCCCACCCGGCCCCAGCAAGGTGATAAGCCGCGTATCAACTAGCCTACCTGCAAGCTCTAACAGGTCTAAGGTTCGACCTACAAAAGCCGTTTGAGGTTGCGGGAGGGGCGCAAGTTGATGTGCAAAGGGAATAACCGTTGTAGCCTGTGACGCGCTTACTGTATCAGCTAGCGTTGTTGTTATCGGCTCAGGAGCATCCTGATGTTCCAATTGATGAATTTTACCTTGGCGGATGGCTTCAGCCAGCGTAAGGCTGTCCTCGAGCGGACTCATACCTAGCTCACAAGCAAGTTTTGTACAAAAGCGTTCAAAGATACTTAATGCCTTCGCGTTTTGTCCAGCGAGTGCCAGACTTTGCATATAAACCTGCAAAACATCTTCAGCGAGGTCGTCGTAGGCAAACACAGCCGCCAGTAAACGAATGCTGTCTGAAAACTGCTTTTGTTTATTCAACTCACGCGCAACGGGCAAGGCTGCATCACGCCAGTTAGCGTGGAGTTCAGCTCTGGTTTGCTCGAGCCAATCGTCAAAGGGTGCAGAAATAGTGCCTTGGTAGGTCTTTAAAAAAGTACCTTGGTAGATACTGATTGCCGCCGCCCAGTCTGCTTGTGAACACGCTTCTTGAAACTGGCTCACGTCGCTCACAACCGACCAACGCACCTGTGTGTCGGTGACTTCAAGCTCGGCCCAGTTAAGCTTCTTACACTTGTACAACAGGGCCCGCAAACTCTGTCGCGCGTTGTGCTCGCTGGCATCGGGCCATAGAAATGTCAGCAAGCGCTCACGGCGGAGCCAATCCCCCTCACAGCCTAGATAGGCTAAGAAGGCCGCTGCCTGATTGAGGGGCGGCTCGAGCCACGAATCTTGGTGATAACACCTGAATCCGCCTAACAGTTGGAGTTGCTGTGACATGTTTCATCAGTGTATCAAACTTGCGTCCTGCTGGCGTTTTAAGCTAATGAGCTTGATGAGATTATATTTCCATAGAAGCATTTATAGGTTAGTCTGAAGATTGCCTAAACAAGTAGCGTTAAGTTGTAATAATTCTAGAAATCATCTGCGAAATAGGTTGAAATAATCTTATTTTCTGCGTCCAAGACAGTAAACCTCGAATTTTACTAAGCTGATCGAGATTTTCCTCGTCCGAGACACAATATCTGATGGCTTTTGATCTTATTACGCAGAATATCTTAGGAAGAATTAACCCGCAGGGTTCCGAGTATTAGCAAGACAACCCTTTGCGTAGAAAAAAGTACGAGGTGTACTGAGAACAGACTAAACGCGCTAGAATTTATGCCGTGTTTAGCTGGTATCTGTACAAACACCAGTCTCGTAAACTTAGTCAACGTCGCAAGGAGAATTGCATATGGCGAATGTTACACCCGCAGGTGAGCTTGTCAAGGCTTATCTCGAGGCCTTTTTTAGCAGCCCCGCTGACCTTCACAAAATACGCAGCTTATTAGCTGATGCGTTTACCTTTCGCGGCCCGCTCATGCAAGCGGCAAGCGCAGATGACTACATCAACCAACTCAGCCAGATGGGGCCAATTAACCTACAGGCAGATATTCACCATATATTGGCCTGCGGAAATACAGTAAGCGTTTTGTATTCGTTTGTTATGGGGTCGAAGCAACTTCCAGCCTCTGAATGGTACGACGTGCAAGACGGCAAGATTTTATCTATTCAGTTGTGTAATGACCCGCGGCCATTTCTCGAGGCTTTTGGTCAATAAGCCATTACCAGCACCGGCGAATGTGTTATAACAGCAAAGCTCGTAAAAACACTGTGTCAACTGCACTAGGAGAGTATTCATGACATCAAAAGTAGCAGTCATTACTGCAGGTGGTAGCGGTATGGGCGCGGGGGCAGCCCGAAAATTAGCAGCAGATGGCTTTAAGGTTGCTATTCTTTCGTCATCTGGTAAAGGTGAAGCACTTGCCAACGAGCTTGGCGGCATTGGCGTGACGGGCTCAAATCAATCTACAGATGACTTGGCGCAACTGGTTAACCAAACTGTGGCCGCTTGGGGACGCA
Organism: Deinococcota bacterium; assembly: GCA_039025155.1. Classification (GTDB taxonomy): domain Bacteria; phylum Deinococcota; class Deinococci; order Deinococcales; family Trueperaceae; genus JBCCBI01. The sequence continues at coordinate 2,962 of JBCCOX010000093.1, forward strand.
TAGATGTACTGGTTAACAGTGCAGGGCACGGGCCCCGCGCGCCCATTTTAGACCTGTCTGATGACGACTGGCACACGGGTATGGAGGTTTACTTCCTCAACGTTGTGCGGCCAACCCGGTTAGTGACGCCAATTATGCAGCAACAACAAGCTGGCAGCATTGTGAACATTTCTAGCTACGCGGCCTTTGAGCCTAACCCTACCTACCCGACATCCGGCGTGTTTAGAGCCGGACTTGCTGCTTTCACCAAACTTTTTGCAGACAAATACGCTGCTGACAACATTCGCATGAACAACGTCTTGCCGGGGTTTATTGACAATTTTCCCGTCAACGAAGACATTCGCGCGCGTATTCCTATGGAACGCTACGGGACGGTGCAAGAAATTACGGATGTCATTGCGTTTTTAGCCTCAGAGGGTGGCGGTTACATTACAGGGCAAAATATTCGGATAGATGGGGGCCTCGCCCGCTCTGTTTAAGGAACCTGAGTTCGATGTTTTCAAGTAATCAGCAATGTGTCTCTGACACATATCACGATGTGGTTGTAAAAACCATCAGCTCTTGAACGTGTAGCATTTAGGTTACATAGGTTATGTTTGGCGCATTTCAGAACATGATTTCTTTGATAGTCCTACAAGACATGTCTCTGACGTACATTAACTCCGAACTCAGGTTAAGGACTAGGCGTTGTTATTTGAGGGTTAACCCATCTGGTGTTTAACCCATCTGGTGTTTAACAATACTTTCGGACAGGTATTGAATCTCATAAATCAACTTGCGTTAAAGACGCGCTGTAGCACGCTACATCTAATACCAAATCCGGTTGATTCCCGAAGGAATCAACCCCTGCAAGAGAAGGTAAGATAAGCTACGAAATCCGCGCTGGACGAGATGATGCCTTTAGGCATTATTCGAGATGTAAGCGGATTTCGTATAAAATCTTGTTTGCGTCTGTGACGAGGTTTATCAGAAGTATCCGAACTGTTGACCAACAGAACTGTCTTAAACAGCATCAGCATAAACCGCTTTTGCCACTTACGTATACGTCCCATGTCCCTCAAAGCTCGGTCTATAATCCCTTGTAAGCCATCGGTTTGTTGTTTCACACCTCTAAACTATTTTGATGTCTTACTTCTCTCAACCCCTTTTGATACCTGTCCAGACTATTGCTCACGTAAAGCGTAAGGGAATAGTCTCAACCCAGTAACAGAACATCTTTAAGCTGAGCCCCACGGTTCAAAAATTTCTTTAGCCACCATGCGACCTTTAGTTGTGAGCTCGAGCGCGTCCCCTTGGCGGTTAATTAAACCGTCGTCTAAACTGCGCGCGAGTGCGTGGCGCACTTTGCTGTCATTCCAGCGGAGGTGGTCACGTAAGGCGCTCACCACGTTTTCCTCAACTTGCTCAGGGCCACCTTCGTGGTGGTAAAGGTGAACTGCTAGGGCCCTAGTGGCGTTGGCTTCACGTTGTTCATATCGTTTGAGTTCTTGGGCAAGTAGCCCGTAGCGCGGCCCAAACAAAAACGCTAACACTAAAAACACGCCTGTCATCACCGCCATCATGCCGCCAATAGACACATTCCAAGCAACTGCAAGGTAGTAACCAGAGATGCTCGAGGCTAGCGCAATTAGCCCGCCATAAACCATCATCTTCCAAAGTCTATCCGTCAGTAAATACGCTGCTGCTGGCGGCACAATAATAAACGTAATAAAGAGCACCGCACCAACCGAATCAAACGCGGCCACCGCACTGGCGCTGGTTAAACTCAGCAGTCCATAAAAGAGGGCTAGCGGCGCAAACCCAAGCGCTTTGGCCAGCCCTGCGTCAAAGGTGGCCAGTTTAAGCTCTTTGTAAAACCCCACCACAAATAGCGCGTTGACAAACGTCATCACCAGCATCCAAACAAGCGCTCTAGGAATGCGCAGGTCACCAACATCAAAGGTATTAAGCCAAACAAAGCCAATCTCACCTAAAAGCACCGTGTGTTCGTCAATATGCACATCACGTGCATATAGGTTCATCAGCAACACACCAATGGAAAACAGCACCGGAAACACAAGGCCGATGGCGGCATCGTACTTCACCCGGCGGCTAGCTGCGAGCGCCTCGGTCAACACCACCGTAAGTACCCCTGTCAAAGCCGCACCGATAATCTGTACGGCCCCACTTTGTTGCTTGGTAATAAGCCATACTACGATGATGCCAAACACAATCGAATGGCTGATAGCATCAGAAAGCATACTACTTTGCCGCAAGACCAAAAATGTTCCTAGCAAACTTGCAGCAATGCCTACCAAAGCTCCTGTCGCCATGATAGTAAAGGGGATGCTAGCTAGCAAATTAGCGAGCATGGGATGCCTTCAACGCTTGAGGGCTTAGGTCTTGTGTATCTTGCGGGTTTAAGGACGCCAAAATACGACGTGCTTCTTGCTGTCCCTGATCGGTTAGTATCCAGTGAGTGCCCTCTTCTGGCATGTGCTTGCTAGGAACAACGAAGCCCTCTTGACCAAGGCGTGCTAATTCCCGTGACATGTTGGTTTGGTAGTAGCTTGTGAGCATACCTTCTTCAGTTGGATAGTCTGGGTTGCCGTGTTTTTCAGACAGTTCGTAAAGCGTTGTGAGGACTTGCTGGGTGCGCAATATGTGGCGGGTGTTGGCATGGTTGACAAGTTCCCAAATCATGCCTCGCTTGGGTGCAAATAATAACGAAATTACCACAAAAGCAGAAATCCCTAAAATAATGAGCGGCCCTGTTGCTAAGTTACGGCCCGTGGCACTAATTAACGCGCCAGTGATGCCACCCCCTGCCCCAATTATGGCAGCTAGCGTGACCATACTACCCAGACTGTTGACCCACTGGCGGGCAGCCACTGCAGGTGCAATGATCATTGCCGCCATGAGTACCACGCCAACCATCTGCAAACCAATCACCACAGCGAGGGCAATCATGACAGTCATGACAACCTCGAGCACAACCACAGGCAGACCGACCGAGCCCGCAAAGACAGGGTCAAACGTGACCAGCTTAAGCTCTTTCCAAAGTAATGCCACCAACCCCACAGCCAGTACAGTAATCACTGCCATCACCTGCAAGTCGCTTCGCAAAATGGCTGCAGCTTGCCCAAACAAAAATGAGTTAAGCCCGCCCTGTGACGCATTGCTTGCACCTTGAATGTAGGTGAGTAAAACGGTGCCTATTGCGAAAAAGATGCTTAGCGCAGCACCCAAGCTAGCGTCTGTTTTAAGCCTACTGCGGCGCGTAAGTAGGAGAATAAAGAGGGCAGCTAGTGTACCCGTGACAAGCGCACCTGCGAGGATGCTACCGAGTTGCCTCGAGCCGGCCACCATAAACCCCAAACACACGCCGGGTAATGCCGCGTGCGAAAGCGTATCCCCCAGTAAACTTTGCTGCCGCAATACTGCAAAACACCCCAGCACACCGCTACTAATACCCAACAGCGCCGCTCCCATCGCAACATTTTGAATGGTGTAGTCACTTAAAAAAGTGATAAGTGTAGTCATACTGCTGCCGCCTTTTTGTACGTGATTGGTTGTGGCTTGTGCCGCCAAAACACAACTATGCCCAGACTACCCACCCCAAGCACAAAACAGCTCAGACTAGCCATGCCTACGGTCAGAGGAAGCAAGGTGTAAAGTGGCGCTGCTAACGCTAAACCCAAAGAGTAGCCAACATTTGTCGCTATGGCGCGAACGCTAAACACTTTACCTGTGATTTGTGGTGGAAACTCACGTTGAATCATAACAAGTAGGGGTAAGTCTTTCATAGGACCCCCTATGGCTGTAAACGCGGCAACTATAAGCAGCACACTTAAATCTTGAGCAAGGCTAACTAGTAGGAATCCAAAGCCCAAAATTGCTGTGCCCGCAAATATAAGTTGTACGTGACGTTGCACGTTCAAATGACTTACGACGATGTTGCTTATAACGTTACCTACACCGTAGGCAGACACAACCAAACCATACATACCAGCATTACCTTGAAAGCGTGCGTCGATCATAAGCGCAAGCCCCACAACAAACACAGCTCCCCAAAGGAGATTGGTAAGGCTGTTTGCCGCAATACACCACAACACGTGAGGCCGTAGCCGCAACGCTTGCCCAGCTTCTTGTATGTCAGACCAAATACCCTTGACTGTATGATCTGTGTCAGAAGCATGGGCACGCCATGTAAAGCCTTTTCCAATGATGAACACTGCCACAGCAGAGAGTCCAAAACTGAACGCATCAATAGTAAAAAACTGGCTCATGGGCATAATTGCAAGCAATACTCCAGCAAGACCTGGCCCGATGACCCTCGCTAGCCTGCTGGTCACATCAATTAAGCCATTAAACGCATTGAGATCGCGCGCTGTAGTTGTTAAATGAGGAAGACTCGCAATAAGCGCAGGTTCAAAAAATGCGTTTAGCCCGCCAACTACACTGGCGACAAGCATAAGATGCCATAAATTAATTTCCCCAAATGCAGCCGCTAACGGCACGCTGAGCACAACAAGTGCACGGGTAACATCAGTTGTTATCATGAGCTTGCGGCGGTTCAAGCGGTCTGCGTAAACACCACCAACTAAGCCAAAAATAAGCCGAGACGCTGCTTGGGTAGCCAGTACAAAACCAGCCTCACTGCCAGTAAGCTGTATCGCTAGCCACACGACAGCAATTTCATATAGCCTGTCACCAATGGATGAAAAGACCAGTGCCAGCCATAAAATAAGCAAATGACGCTGTCTTAAAACGTTCAGCACAGTTAATTAACCTGTTCTACATGGGTATTTTGAGTGTCAGTAGATTGTTGAGGATGTTGATTGGGCGCGAAAGCATCACTTTGTAATAAGGCAATTTGTCCACCGTAGGCAGCACGTAGGTTGTTGGCATTGTAGACATCGGTAACTGGCCCTTGCGCAATCGTGCGCACGTTCAAAATGAGCATCCAGTCAAAGTAGGTCGTGACGGTTTGTAGGTCGTGGTGAACAACAACTAAGGTTTTACCTTGATTGCGCAGGTCGCGCAAAATATTGACGATGGCCCGCTCAGTCGTGGCATCTACACCAGCCAGGGGCTCATCTAAAAAGTAGACGTCAGCATCTTGTACTAACGCGCGCGCTAAAAATACACGTTGTTGCTGACCGCCAGAAAGTTGGCTGATTTGTCTGTCACTGTAGTCCTGCATGCCAACCAGTGCAAGGGCATCCATAGCACGCTCACGCTCACGCTTACCCGGCCGCTTAAACCACCCTAACTGCCCGTAAAGTCCCATGATGACGACATCAACTACGGTTGTAGGGAAATCCCAATCCACCGAAGAACGCTGCGGTACATAGCCAACCCGGCGGCGCTGTTGGCTGTAAGGTTTACCGTGAATATAAACGTGCCCAGCCGTTTTTTTGACCAAGCCTAAAACAGTTTTAATCAGCGTGCTTTTACCTGCGCCATTGGGTCCAACGATGGCAGCCAATACACCCGGCGGTACGTCTAGATCAATGTCCCACAAGACAGGTTTACTATGATAACTGACCGTTAAATCCTCAACGTGAACAGCTAAGGTTGGTTCGTGCGGTGCTGTTTTAGGTTGACTCATTAGGTCACCAGCGTTTTACTAAGAGTGTCAATATTTTTCAAATTCATATCCTTGTAACCAGTCCTGTCTTGGAAGGGCAGTGTTCATCTGTGCTCAGTTGAATTTAGTCAGATTAAGAATGTCCAGTAGGCGTTTTGTTGTATTGTCGTAAATTTTTAGTGCTGCCCGCAAGTGTAATTTTGTATTGGATGTTTTGTAACGGCTCAAGTTAGCATCATGTCCAGCTTTAATTAAGACAAGAGACAACATCAATTGATGTTGAGACGGGATGCCTTTACTGGTGGCAAATAACGTGCTACCAGTGAAAGGCATCTTCAGACGTAGTTAGTTAATCCCCCAAACGCTTGCCCACGTCCCAAGTTCATCGGGTAGGGGAGGCAGTTCGCCACCAAGGGCCTCAACGATGTGAACCGTATTGCTGTGCAACATGCCAATGTAGGTGCTGCTGGCTGTGCCATCATCTCCCATGGCATCTGAAAAAAGCTCTTCGCCAATGGTAACTTCGTGCCCGAGTTGCTCGCTAGCATCCACTACGGCTTGAATGGTACGCGGGTTGATGGTGCTTTCAATAAATACCGCTGGTACACTGCGCTCGGAAACAAGCTGGGCCATCTCACGAATGTCAGCAATACCGGCCTCAGACTCTGTTGAGATGCCTTGAATACCCGCAACTTCTATGTCGTAGGCGCGGCCGTAGTAGGCAAATGCGTCATGCGCCGTGACCATGAGGCGTTGCCGCTCAGGAATGGTGGCAACGGCCTCCGTAATCCAACTGTGTAGCGCGGTGAGTTGAGCTGTGTAAGCCTCTGCATTGGCATTAAATATATCAGCACAGTCGGGGTTAACGGCGGCTAGTTCGCTGGCAATGGTGGGTGCAATCATCTGCCATAAGCTCACATCCATCCACAGGTGAGGGTCAATCCCGTAAATGTCCACCACGGTAATAAGTTCTGAAGCGGGAATGGACGCAGGTGATACGGCGACAGTAGGTTTTTGCTCGCCGAAGCGCTCGAGCACATCCCCCAGTTGCCCTTCAAGCGCGTAGCCAGAATAAAAAATAATATCGGCAAGGCTAAATTCTTGTACGTCTTGGGCGCTTGCTTGGTACAAATGAGGATCCACCCCAGCACCCATGATGGTTGTTACATTTACACAGTCTCCGCCGATGGTTTCGATAACGTCGCCAATCATGGCGATGGTGACAACGGCATTGGTACGGGTCTGCGCAAAACTAAAACTTAACAAACTGGTAGCAAAAGCAATTACAATAAACTTCATTTAAGGTCTCCCTAAGCTTAAACAAGAGTATATCAAACTAATCTTCTTGGCGTACCTAAACCATTAGATAAACGTGTGTTCTCAAAACTTACGCATTTAAATACGGTACAACCATCATTGACCTCACCTGCAGTATCTTTCGCCTGCTCTAGCATTATTTAAGGCTATACATTATAAGGCTATGTTCTAAGGTATCTCACTAGTGCAGCTATAAACACGCTAGGCACTATCTGAAACCACCTCCTTTATTCGCAAGGCTAAAATCAAGATTTTGCCTTGCCTAAAATTTGACACATAAATAGACTCGAGGTGCGTAGCTTACACGACATTTAGCTGGCTGTGGGCTCGAGCCGACCCTCAATCAGTTGGGCTAGCTCAAATGATACGGCTACCTTTTGGTGCTGTGTAGGGGCATCAGCCTGAACAAGTGTTAAATGCAGTAACTTACCAAAAGGTTCGCGCCCTGTCACGGTGAGGCGTGTACCCGGTTGAATTGTAGTTTCTTGTAAATAGCTTAAGACGTGACTATCTTGACTCAAGATGCGAGTGACATAAAGCGTATCGCCAAGCTCGAGCTCTGCCAAAAGCTGGCGAGGGCGGCTAGGCAAAGAGCCGTCTGCGGCTGGAATGGGGTCGCCGTGCGGGTCAAAGTTGGGGTGGCCGAGTTTGGCTGCAAGCCGTTCGGTAAAGCGCTCAGTCATGGTGTGTTCCATGAGTTCTGCTTCTTCGTGAACTTCGTCCCAACTGTAGTCCAAATAGCTAGACAAAAAGGTCTCAATGAGCCGGTGACGGCGGATGAGCCGCAAGGCCTCATGCTTGCCAGCCTCAGTCAAGGTAGCACCGTAATAGCGTTGATACCTGACCAGACCGCGCTTAGCGAGTTTATTGAGCATGCCTGTGACTGAGGGCGCAGTCACACCCAAATGGGCTGCGAGGTCGTTGGTGCTTACAGGGGCGCTGGTCCCGAGCATATCTCCATCATCCAACTTGTCCTGAGCCACCACATCTACAGCTATTGACCGCGTCTGCGACAGCGACCACAACGCTTTGAGATAGTCACCAATTGCGTCCGAGAGGATCGGCACTGTAGATTTAGTCATGCCTAAGTATAGCACATGACATCAGATACGTTTGAGTGGCTAACGTCAAGGTAACACCCTAGTTAAGGCGCGCAAACCTAGCCTCGAGCCGTGCCAAAACGTCTCCCATATAGGCATTGGCAATGACCGTACTACCGGTATCTGAGGTTGTTGAATACACTAAACTACTTTGGGCATCATTCACAGGGCGCACGATAGCAGTCACAATACTACGCTCCAACTCTTGCACGGGTACAAA
>JBCCOX010000094.1:0-11057 GCA_039025155.1 Deinococcota bacterium
CCTCGAGCAGACGGTGACTTTAGCCTTAGCAGTGGTGAACAGGCAGCTCACAAACTACTAACTCAACACCCAGAAATCACAGCCATCATGGCGCTTAACGATTTTATGGCGGTAGGTGCCTATCGAGCTGCCCGAAGCCTCAAACGCTTAATCCCCGATGATCTTGTTATCACGGGGTACGACGATATGCCCATCGCCACGGAACTAGTGCCGTCACTTACCACTGTGCATCAACCTATTGCGCAACTGGGAGAACGCCTTGCCAGCAAACTCATTGACCTTATCGAAGGCAGGGAGCCTGCTCAGGAGGCGTTGACAACAACCCTTCAAGTGCGTGAATCAACAGGCTTTGTTCAGGAATTGATGCCGCTATGAAAGCCATCATGGTCATGTTTGACTCACTCAATCGGCGCATGTTGCCATCGTACGGCTGCGACTGGGTTCACGCGCCTAACTTTGCGCGCCTTGCTGAAAAAACCGTGCAATTTAACCGGAGCTATGTTGGGTCGATGCCTTGCATGCCGGCTCGGCGTGAACTTCACACTGGACGCACCAACTTTTTGCACCGTAGTTGGGGGCCGCTCGAGCCGTTTGATGTCTCCATGCCCGAACTCCTCAAGCAAGCTGGCGTGTATACCCACCTTGTAACCGACCATCAGCACTATTTTGAAGATGGTGGCGGCACCTACCACACGCGCTACAACAGTTGGGAGTTTATTCGTGGACAAGAAGGTGATCCTCACAAAGGGCACGTGCGTGATCCAGAGATTCCCAAGGCCGTTAAAAGTCGCACAAATACACCGCTGTGGCGACAAGATTGGGTGAACCGGCAATATGTTCAGCGCGAAGAGGACATGCCCCAAGCTAAAACCTTTGCGGCTGGGCTCGAGTTCATTAGCACCAATCATAACGACGACACCTGGTTTTTACAACTTGAAACCTTTGACCCCCACGAACCCTTTTTTACCCAGCAACACTACAAAGACCTTTACCCCCACGACTACGACGGCGACCATTTTGACTGGCCGGACTATATGCCTGTCACTCAAACACCTGCAGAGGTTGCCCACTGTCGCTATGAATACGCGGCGCTTGTGAGCATGTGTGACCACTACCTCGGCAAGGTGCTGGATGCTATGGATCACTACAACCTCTGGGATGACACCCTGCTCATTGTCAACACCGACCACGGCTTTTTACTGGGTGAAAAAGACTGGTGGGCCAAGATGGTGCAACCCATGTACAACGAGGTTGCCCATACACCGCTTTTTATATGGGACCCGCGCCACTGCATTTGCGGTGAGCAGCGCGAGGCACTGGTGCAGACGATTGATTTAGCGCCAACACTGCTCGAGTTTTTTGAGGTGCCTATTCCAAATACGATGCAAGGTGTTCCTCTCAAAGACACGCTCGTTAGTGACACACCCGTTCGTGAAGCTGGCCTGTTTGGCATGCACGGCAGCCACGTAAACGTCACCGACGGCCGCTACGTTTACATGCGCGCGCCTGTTCCTAACAACGAACCTTTATTTGAGTACACGCTGATGCCCACCCGCATGCGAGGACGGTTTACGCCAGATGAACTTCAGGAGGTGGAGCTTGCCCCACCGTTTGACTTTACCCAGAATTGCGCCACCCTCAAAATTGCTGGAAGCCCACTGATAATCAACTCCTACATTTACGGCAGTTTGCTGTTTGACCTCGAGCACGACCCCGAACAGGAGCATCCTATGAGTGATCCAGACATTGAACGTCACATGATTAAACATCTGCTGAGGTTAATGCAGGCAAATGATGCGCCCTCAGACCAATACGAACGCTTGGGCTTGCCGCTAACAGGTGAGATAGGTACGGAGCATCTGCAATGTGTTGACGTGCGTAACCCATCAGAAGATGTTGTCGGCCAAACGCAGGTGACCTGGCAAGGCAAAGCCAAAAGCCTCTACTACGGCGTTTTGGGGATAACTCCCATCGGCATGAAACGGCAAGTTGAACTTGCAGCTGAGCAAGCCATTCATAGCCTCAGTAAAAACGTGCTGAATGATGCTGATGTGCTCGAGCTTTTCCACACCATCCTCCCCCCAGTACAGCAGAACATCGTGACGCATATATCTCAGTTTGTGACTGCCAAAGGTAAGTAGAAAGGAGTGTCGTACGGCAAAACGCAACCCTATTTAACGAGCAATGTACATGTATCTTTGAAGGAGACTTAGACTATGACGAAATTTAATCGCCGCCAATTTTTGAAGCGTGCTGCACTCACTGCTGTAGGGTTTAGTACCGTCGGGGTCATACGCTCACCCTTGCGCTCCCAGTTTTACTCACTAGCTCAAGGCGATGGTGTCGACCTCACGCTCATGATGGTGGACTACAGCGACCCAGTTGTGACCGCACTGGAAGACGTAATTATTCCTATGTTTGTGGAGGAAAACCCCGGTTCAACCGTAACCGTGAACTACAGCGCGTGGGACCGCTATAACGAAGAAATGACCACTGCGTTTGCAGCTGGGGTGACGCCAGATGTGTTCCAAGGTGGCGCAGTTTGGGCACCCCAGATGGCCCGCCGGGGTTGGGCGTTCCCTTTAAACGACTTTATTGCGGCCGACCCTGACTGGAACTGGGACGACTTTCCACCTGGCTTACAAGCAGACGTGACTGTTAACGGGCAAATTGTGGGCGTGCCTTACCGTCAAGACTTACGCACTTTGTGGTACCGCACGGATATGCTCGAGGCTGCTGGCTTTTCCGGACCACCCACCACCTGGGATGAATTTTTAGAGGTTGCCAAAGCCACGACGGTTAAAAATGGCAACCAATTTGAGGTTGAAGGCTATCACTTTTCAAGTGCAAGCGACGGCTGGCAACGTGACTGGCAACCTTACCTTATTTGGCTTCATGCGGCGGGCGGGCAGTTTTTAAGCGACGACCTGAGCCGCTGCATGCTCGACCAAGAACCTGCCATTCGGGCGTTGCAGTTTATTCACGACATGATTCACGTGCATGAAGTAACGGCCTACCCTGGGCTCGAGCCGCAAGGAGACGTCCCTGTAATTGTCGCGGGTAACGCTGCTATGGAATTTGCCAATGCAGATATGGAACGCAACATTAACTTGTTCGCCCCAGATCAAGCGGGTATTGTACAACCTGCCTTGCCCTTAACAGGCGAAGAACAAGCAACCCACGCATGGGTGAACAAGTTTTTTGTGTCGTCACAGTCTGATTATCCTGAAGAGGCGTGGGGTTTAGTGCGGTTCTTGACGCGCCCAGACGTATTAGAGGTTTACTCAGCAGCGAACAACAACACGCCACCACGTCAATCGCTGATGAGTGCTGAGTACATGAGTGAGAAACACCAGCAAGTTCTAGCAGCAGCACCTTACGCGCGCACCTTCCCACAGCATCCCAACTTGATTGCCCTGTTTAGACCCATTGCAGCAGAACTCGAGCAAGCCCTCAGCGGCAACAAAACCCCAGAAGCCGCTTTGCAAGATGCGACTCGCGAAGTTAACCTCATTCTGGAAGATGTCTAGAGGGGCTGTCTAAAACTCTGACTTTTAGGCATCCGTATACCTACACCTCTTACAAAAGATGATGTCTAAGACATTATTTAATGGATAATCCCAGATGATGTTTAAGAAAGTCTTCAAATCAGTTGCATCTTATAAGCATTGAACCCTAATACTTGCTGATGCTAGCGGCATCACCTAAGCGCCGTTGGCATCAGCATATCTAAAAGCAGGTCATAGCATCTGCTGACTCATCAGGAGTACTTAATGGCAATAGCGTCTCGAGACCATCCTCACCGCAAGCAACAGGTCAGTTTTGGACGACGACTTTACCGTTTTTACAATAGCCAAGCCTTCGTCGCATTTTTATTTCTTATTTTGCCCGTCAGTTTGCTGATTATCTTAAAAATTTATCCTATTTTTTATAACCTGTATCTCAGCTTTACCCGCTACGAGTTGTTTGAGCCGCCACGTTTTGTGGGACTTAGGAATTACCGCTACATTGCTCAAAATAGCGTTGCCCGTCAGTCAATTTGGAACACGCTACTGTTCACGGTACAAGCTGTTCCGCTGGGCACGGCGCTGGCGCTCGTGGTTGCCAAACTACTCGACGAAAACCTCTACGGCAAAATTATGTTCCGCACGCTCTACTATCTGCCAGTCATTAGTTCGGTTGTGGTTTCCGCGATGATTTTCCGCTGGATTTTTAACCCGCAGCAAGGTCTTCTCAACTACTTTTTAGGATTTCTAGGCATTCCGCCACAAACCTGGCTAAGTGATCCCAACTTGGCACTGCCGTCTCTGGTGATGGTCACAATTTGGGGCAGCATTGGCGGGAATATGATTATCTTTTTGGCAGGTTTGCAGGATATTCCTGGGGATGTGCTCGAGGCTGCCAAGGTGGACGGTGCCAACGCCTTCCAGCGATTTTTACAAATCACCATCCCGCTTATGCGCCCGGTGATTTTATTTGTGGTGGTTACCTTCACCATCAGTATTTTTAGGAATTTTGGACTCATTTTTATGCTCACTCAGGGTGGTCCGCTTAACCGCACCAATACCCTTGTGTGGGAAGTGTACATGAGCGTGTTTGCCAACTTACGCCTTGGGCGTGGGGCAGCTTTATCTATGGTGATGCTTGTGATGGTCTTTATCTTGACGATCATCAATTTCCGCGCACTACGTGAAAGGCAAGGCTAATCATGATTGCCAGAAGGCCTAACACCTCAAAACCGCTCACCAAACACGTGCCTAAGCTACTTACCTACATCGTGCTTTCACTAGGTGCGGCGGCGATGATCCTGCCGTTTATTTGGATGCTATCAACCTCAGTCAAAATAGATAGTGAGATTTTTGCGGACACCATTCAGTGGTTACCTAGTCAATTTGATTTTAAAAACTACATAGATGCCTATCAACAAACCAACATGGGCAGGCTGTTTCTCAACACCGGGTTTGTAACGTTCGTGTCTGTTGCGTCCCAGGTTGTCTTGGGTGCTATGGCGGGTTATGCCTTTGCGCGCTTGCACTTTAGAGGCAAAAACATCCTCTTTTTTTCGCTACTTGCCACCATGATGGTGCCATTTGAGGTGCTCATTATCCCAATCTTTTTGTTTGTCCGGGCGTTTCCACTAGCAGGTGGGAATAACATCCTCGGGCAGGGTGGTACGGGGTTGTTTGACACCTACGCTGGGCTAATTTTCCCCAATCTTATTTCCGTGTTTAGCATCTTTTTGTTTCGGCAGTTTTACTTGCGCTTTCCCCATGAAATAGAGGAGGCCGCGATTGTCGACGGGTGCTCGAGAGTCGGCGTGTTTTGGCGTATCTTGCTACCTAACTCGAGGCCCGTCATTGCCACCATGGCCTTGTTTGCGTTCTTATGGTCATGGAATGACTTTTTGTGGCCCTTAGTTGTCGTGAGAAGCGACAGCCTCAACACCCTGCAATTAGGTCTGAGTTTATTTAATCAAGAGCAAGGCACGCAGTGGGCGGAACTTATGGCAGCCTCAACCATGGCGGTAATTCCGGTTGTGATTCTTTATTTACTGTTGCAGCGGTTTTTGACGAAAGGTGCGGTGACGAGTGGGATTGACTGAGCATAGACGTTGTGAGACCGTCTTGCCATATCACTTGAGTATTTTTAAGGACTATTTAACTCGAGCTTGCCATCAAACGTATAAGTTTTGCCTTCTTCGGCTTGCCAGTTGATGGTTTTATCCTTGTAACGTAGTGTGCAAAGTTTGCTTACATGCGCGATGATACTCACTTGGCTGAGCTTGCCATCTTGCCAACGGAAGCTAATTTCAAAGTTGTTGGGAGCACGTAAGCCGCTGATAGCGCCAGTTGACCATGCCCGAGGTAGCGCAGGTAAAAGCTCTATGTAGCCCGTGTGAGATTGCAACAGCATTTCGGCGATACCTGCTGTTGCGCCCAAGTTACCATCTATCTGAAACGGTGGGTGGGCATCAAACAGGTTGGCATAGGTGCCACCGCCTTCCATGACAATGTGGTCAACCTCGGTAAAGTTGAGTTGAGTGTTGAGGAGTTGCAGCGCTTTGTCCCCGTGTTTGAGTCGCGCCCAAAAAGCAATTTTCCACGCCAGCGACCAGCCTGTACCGCCGTCTCCACGGTACCTTAGAGACTGCTCAGCGGCTTCAAAAAGGTCTGGGGTTGCTTCGGTAATTTCACGACCTGGGTGTAACCCCCACAGGTGTGACACGTGACGGTGCGTCTCATTGGGGTCGTCTTTGTCGACCAGCCACTCTTGCAGTTGACCGTGCTTTCCCACAGAATTAGGGGCAATCTTAGCGCGCAGGTCACTTAGTGTAGTCTTGAAATCTTTGTCTAGCTCGAGGATATTGCACGCTTGAATCGTGTTAGTAAGTAACTCCCGCATAATCTGATGGTCCATACTCGGAGCAGCTACCATGTCACCCAGTTCAGGCGAGTTGGACACTGGCGAAATAAGCCAGCCTGTTGCCTCATCTAGCGTCAAAATGTCAGCCACAAACAAACATGCTTCACGCATGATTGGATAGGCACGCTCGCGCAAAAAATCTTCGTCTAGCGTGAACGTGTAGTGCCACCAAAGGTGCTGACACAGCCATAGGCCGCCTGCTGGCCAAATACCATGCCCCGAGTGATTAATGGGGGCAGCACCGCGCCACAAGTCCGTGTTGTGATGAAGTACCCAACCACGTGCTGAGTAGTGTTCTTGAGCGACCTTTTTACCTGTGATGGTCAGATCTTCCAGCAGTGCAAACAGCGGCTCATGGCACTCAGATAAGTTAGTGATTTCAGCTGGCCAGTAGTTCATTTCCACATTGATGTTGGTCGTCCACTTGCTATCCCAAGCAGGCGTTTTTTGATGGTTCCAAATGCCCTGCAAATTGGCAGGTTGCGACCCTGCGCGTGACGATGCAATCAGCAAATAGCGCCCGTATTGAAAGTACAGCGCATAAAGATCGGGGTCCTGCGTTTTGTCTTTAGCTAAAAGTCTGGTTAGTGTATCTGTGTTGGTACTGCCATCACCGAGCTCGAGGCTTACGCGGTTAAATAAGCTTTGATGGTCGTTAACATGGCGCGTTTTGAGGTCATCGTAACTCGTCCCTGTAAGCTTACCCATAACGGCCTGGCAGCGGGCAACAGGGTCAGCGCTGATGTCTTGAAATGACACAAAGCTCGAGCTACTTGTCAAGGTGATGATAACTTCCGAGGCATTATCAACCATCAAGCTATTACCGTTAGCGGTCAACTTGCCATCTTTAAGTTCAACAACAAGCTGGGTCGCAAAGCGGATGCCGTCTTGCTCAACCTCACCCTCGAGTAGTAAGCCAGCATCGTTTAGAACGGTTGTGCTCGAGGTTTCATGCGGTGAGTTCAAACTTATCTTGCAGCTCAGAGCGTTAGCTTGGTCAGCACTGAGTCTAACGACGATAACTTGATCTGGAAAGCTGGCAAACACATCCCGTTGGTAGGTCACGCCCTCATGCTTGTAGCTGACGGTGCTTACGGCATTGTCTAGCGATAAGCTGCGCGTGTAGTCTTGGACATCATTATGAGGAAAGTCAATCCACAAATCACCTGTTGGTTGATAGGTTTTTTGCCCTAGCGGGATGCTCATAAAGTGTTCCGAAGCAAGTGCGTGGGCGCTATCTTGAACAGCTTTGGCGTCGTCCCATTTGCCAACGCGCTCTAACGCGAGCATCTCTGCCATGAGTTCTTTAAGTTTTGGATAGTACTTATACGCGTCAAGATGACTGTAATCGTGAGGTTTGCCCGTCCAAACCGTATCTTCATTGAACTGAATACGCTCTTGAGCTACGCCTCCAAAAATCATCGCGCCTTGGCGACCATTGCCGACAGGGAGGGCTTCCACCCATTTTTGGGCAGCTTGGGTATAAACAAGCGTGAGTGGCGTTGTCATCAATGTGCTCCTTGACACGTAGCGTTTACACCATCTAAGAGGGATCGCGCACGTAATGTTTGTGGTTGTTGAGCATGACACTTTTAGCGCGCCCTTTAGCCACGTGATTCATAAGATGTGCTTGGGTGGATGCGTGAATGTGATAGCCAAAATCAAAACTGGGAATATGACTGGCGACATCAGTTGCGATCTCGTGCAAGGTTTTGGGTGTTTCTGAAAGCGCTGCTAAAGACCATGCATCAAAGCTGCTCACAAACTCGTGTGACTTGTCGCAGATGTCGTTCATGTTGAAGTTGTCAATCGGTCCAAAGTGAGATGTACAGTATATTTCTGCAGCTAACGCACGGACCATTTCCACACCTTCTAAATATTCACTAGGGCTGTAGTAGACAGAGGGTTGGTTCGGCGTGCCTGCAGGCACGTCCGGTCCCCAGCCGAGGGCAGTATCACCACTAATGGCAATGCGCTGTTGGGCATCAAAAAGGGTAATGTGTCCAGGGCTGTGTCCAGTGGAGTGAACGACTTGAAAGCTGTACGGCGCAAACGTGAGGACATCTCCATGCTCGAGGTGGATATCAACAGCTGAGTTCAGGCCGCAAAGCTCCAAAAACGCTGTGCCACCATCCTCAAATTGCCAGTCGTCGGGCATGCACATATACATTTCATGGTAATGGCGTTTGTGATCTTCCACCCAGGCGACATCTTGCTTATGAACGGCAATTTCCATATTGGGAAACGCATCTTTAAGGCGGGCGTTACCGCCAAAGTGGTCCACATGACCGTGAGTGTTAATGAGGAGGTCAGGGCGTAGCTCGAGCTTGGCGAGCGCTAGCAAAATATAGTCGTCCGGCGTGCTGTTAATGCCCGCATCAATGAGGACAACCTGCTCACTCACGATCAAGTAAATGTAAAGAGGTACGCCGTCAAAGGGCGCACTCAGACTGTACAGATTGTCGTGAATCTGTACAAAATCAGCCATTTGGCTGGCGCTCAACTAGGTACAAATGGTCACACACGAGCACAGTGACCTCCTCTTGATTGAACACCTCAATACGTTCAACGACATAGCCATATTTGGGATTTTTAGAGTAATCTCGCTTGTCTTGAATGCTAGCTTTCACCCGCAGAGTATCACCAATAAAGACAGGTTTAATAAAACGAACGCGGTCATAACCGTACGAAAACGCAACCGGGTTAATGTCTTCTGCAGTCATCCCAATCGCTACACTTAGCACGAGCGTACCGTGGGCAATGCGCCTTCTAAAATCCTGCGTTTTGCACCATTCTTCGTCCATGTGGTGGGGAAAAAAGTCGCCGGTTTGCCCGGCGTGCATGACAATGTCTGTCTCAGTGATGGTACGCCCGAGTGTTTCACGGCTGTAGCCAATGGTATAATCTTCAAAATATTCTTGTTTAATGTTCATATTTCTAATCCTAAATTTCTGTTGATGTGTGTTGCTGCTTCCTTAAGGGCACGGAGAACCTTGTCTGTCTCGAGTATTCTGTCTTTAAGCATGAGTAGTGGTACAGTTAGCGTTGCACTAAGACCTAGACTTGCCTGTCCAATCAAAACACTCACATCTTGAACACCCACGGTGATGTCACTTTTAGCTACAAACGAGGTAGCACTACGTAACTCAGTAATTTGTTCATGGAGATTACGTTGGGCATGTTGACTTGCGTGCTGCGTGTGAGGGTCATCTTCTAAAAATGCCTCCACCTCGGATTGCTCTAGTTGTGCAAGCAGCAATTTACCCGATGACGTTTTGACCGCGGGAAAGCTTCTCCCAACTTCAACTGAAATACGAATAGGATTAGGACTGAGTTCCTCGGCAAGAACTAAAAGCTGTCCTTCGTGGAGCACGCTTAGGTGCACCGATTCGCGTTGCTGTTTGGCAAAATTGCGCATGGGATTGCGGGCTGCTTCCAGCAACGTATCAACCAGTGAATGGGTATGGGCAAGTTGGTAGAGCTTAAGCGAAAGTTGATATTTGGCGCTGCCATCTCGCAGCAAATAGCCCCGCTGTTCCAAGCAGTCCAACATTCTAAAAATTTCGCTGGTGTTGCGCCCTAGGGCTCGAGCAATCTCAGCTTGGCTTTGGGGCACACTAATATCGGATAAATACTCGAGGATATCAAGCCCTTTTTCCAGCGCTGGTACGCGGTATTTGAGAGCTTCAGCAGATGTTTTATGTGTAGATATTTTATCCATAGTCATCCTTGCACGACCTACCTACGACTATCCATACAGCTTGACGGATGCAACCCAACAGATGTATCTTAGACCAAAGTTTTACATATGAAACAAAATTTTACAAGAGAAACCCTCGAGTAACTGTGAGGAGTCGACTATTTGTGCGGTTAGGTATCTCCTATCTGTATCTTCAAGATACAGATAGCGGTAGCGGTTAAGGAACGTGATTCATTCACGTTCCCTGTCGCAAAGTCACTATGGAAGTACTTAATATGGATATTTCTAGCCAGTTAGCCTCGCCTGGGCAACCTCGCCC
This sequence comes from Deinococcota bacterium, assembly GCA_039025155.1. Taxonomy (GTDB): domain Bacteria; phylum Deinococcota; class Deinococci; order Deinococcales; family Trueperaceae; genus JBCCBI01. The sequence continues at coordinate 10,443 of JBCCOX010000094.1, forward strand.
GATTGTCATTGTGGGTGCGGGTGGCATTGTCAAAGATGCTCACCTGCCGGCCTACGCTAAAGCGGGGTTTGAGGTGGCGGCGATTTATGATTTGGATGCTGCTAAGGCAACAGCGCTAGCAGCACAATTTGGGATTTCCAAGGTGTGTACAAGTTTGCTAGATTTAATTGCTAGCGCGCCTCGAGATGCCATTTTTGATGTGGCTGTACCTGCGGCGGCAACCCAAGGGGTGCTCGAGCACCTCCCCGACCGCGCAACCGTACTAATCCAAAAACCACTTGGCAATGACCTTGCCGAGGCTAACAAGCTACAAACCTTAGTTGAGGTAAAAGGGTTAACCGCCGCCGTTAATTTTCAACTTCGCTTTGCCCCGTTTGTACTGGCTGCCAAATCGCTCATTGAACAAGGTGTCATCGGTGAATTGCACGATATGGAAGTGCGTGTCTGTGTTTACACACCTTGGGAACTGTGGACATTTTTAGAAACACTGCCGCGCATGGAAATTTTGTATCACAGTATTCACTACCTTGATTTGATGCGCGACATGCTGGGCGAGCCCAATAGTGTGTATGCCAAGACCATTAAACACCCCCACACAGCCAAGCTAGCCTCGAG
>JBCCOX010000095.1:0-10978 GCA_039025155.1 Deinococcota bacterium
CTCGCTGACTAAGGTATGAAACAGCACATCTTCTAACGCTTGCTGAGATGCTAGTAACTGGAAATGGTCATCAAAGCGCTCGAGAATGGGCTGCTCGCTATCAAGCAAGCTGCGAGCGTGTTCTAAAGCTGCCGTGAGTAAGTCGCGGTGATACTGAACCAGCACGTGGTCTTTACTTGGAAAATGATTAAAAAACGTGCCCTTGGCAACATCTGCCAAATCCACAATGGCATCCACCGGAGTGTTGGGGTAGCCGCGCGTGCGAAATAGCTCGAGGGCAGCCTCGTAAATAACCTGTCTGGTAGCGTTTTTTTTGCGTTCTCGCCGAGTTGGTGGTGTCTTAACTTGATCTGACACATAGTCACCTTATCACGTTTAGCCTTGACAATGACCGTAGTCATAAATATACTATAGTCACTTTCTATTAAGGAGACTCGTATGACTGTGATCAAAGAAACCATCACCATCAACGCCTCAAAAGAAGCTGTTTGGCACGTCCTCGCCGACTTTGGCAACGTGGCAACGTTTAACCCCAACCTCAAAAACTCTTACAGCACCTCTGCCCAAGCTGGTGGCGTGGGTGCAACGCGGGTTTGTCACCTGAAACCTATGGGCGAGGTAGAAGAGCGCATTACCGCGTGGCGTGAAGCTGAGTATCTGCAAGTTTATACGCTTGGTACAAAAGGGATGCCGTCGTTTAAACATTTTGTAGGGGAGTTTAAGCTCGAGCAGGTTGGCAGCCAAAGCCATCCACAAACTCAGGTGATGATGACCTTTCGCTATGAACTGAGCGGGCTACTCGGCGGGCTCATCAATCAGGTGATGATGAAACGGCAATTTCAGATACTCTCTCCCAAAGTGCTTCAAGGGCTTAAGCACTATGTTGAAACAGGTCATAAAGCAACGCCTGCTGACCTCAAACAGATGCGTTTAGCCACTCTCGCAAGCGCTTAGCCGGCATGATGGCACACTGGTTATATCCTGCCAATCCTAAGCTGTACGACGTACTCACGGCGTTTGCTGCGCCCGAAACCTACTGGCCCATCAGTTCAAAGGTGAGTGTTGGTGACATCATCTACATCTATCTGGCAGCACCTTACAAGCAGCTTGGGTTTGTCTGTGAGGTCAGCGATATAAATATCAATAAACAAGAGGTGATGGATGTGTTGCGCCCCTTGATGAAACCGCAAAAAGCACCACCTAAGCGAGATAAAGTGTTTATGAAACTGCAAGTGTGCTCGAGGATGAGTCTCGAGGAAACCACTCTTCTCGACTATCAGTCCCTTAAAGACAACGGCTTAAACGGTATGTTGATGGGGCCGCGCAGGCTGGAAAATAACCCGGCTTTACTTAACTATATTCACAAGGTGCTTTATGCAACCACCGTTTAACACAACGTTATTTGACAAGGTACTACAAGCTGAGGATGTAACCGCGTCCACCATGATGAAAACACCTTGTGTGCGTTATAACGGCGAGTTTATGGCGATGCTATCTGACAAATTTGAGGCGCTCATCATTAAAGTAGCACCCGAACGTGTAGATGAGCTTATTGACTTAGGTGTGGGACGCGAATTTAACGTCACCAAACGGCGCTTTAAATCTTGGGTGATGATTCCGCCTGAGCATCAGCATGATTACCCGGCATACCTCGAGGAAGCCCTTGCCTATGCCAAAGATAGCGCGGGCAGCTAGCAATGACACATTTGTCTTATGTGACGACGTTAGATGTAAGTAAGCAGCAACTCTGGCAGGTATTAGCGCAGCGCTTTGGAGAGATTGGGGAGATTTCAGCAGGTGTTGTCAGCTCGAGCTACCTCACCGACACAACAACCGGTATAGGCACAACCCGCTACTGCCAACTCTCTCACCGTGGCTTTATGCAAGAGCGGGTGACCATCTGGCAAGAAGAGACAACCTTTGCGTTTGAGATTGAACGAAGTTCGTTGCCGCTCGAGGCTGGCGCAACGCTTACCTTTCACCTCCACGCACTTAACCTAACAACAACTGAGGTGATTGTTAGCGGAGAGTACCGTCTCAAACGTGCTGCTCGGTTATCACCCTTGTTTCGCCCTGTCTTGCGTCACGTTGTCAAAACGATGCTAGCTGAGGTTAGAGCGGCAATCCATGCAGGAGACACTAACTGTCACAAGGTTCATCCTCAGGTTCTAAGTGAGCTTTCTGAGGTTTAAGTGACACTGTCATTGGTGTTTTGAGCGGTGGGTTGTCTTATTTGAGAGGGGGCTTTTAACAACAGATGCCGCCAGCGCCACTCAATGATACCTAAGCCGCCGACAAATACAGCCTCAAACAGAAGTGTGCCAATACCCCACACAGTGGCTGTGTTCCAAAAGAGAATCACCCAGACGATACAAAGCACGCCCCACACCATATTGGCACGAATAAGTAACCAAACAAGGTGTTGAGGACGGTTGTTGCGGACAGCTAGCGAGAGTGAGAAGGTGCCATATGTCAAATTGACGATGCCAAGAAACACCACAAAACTTACTGGGAGTTGGTAAAAGCCGCTTAGCCAGCGGTGTAACGACAACACAACAATGCCAACGACGATGCCGGCGGTGCAGTCTATGCGTAAGAGTTGATGACGCCATGTAATTGATTTGTCAGTGGGAAGCATATGTCGTCAGTGTAATTTGGGGAAGCATAAGTGACAAGGGACATATCCTGTTTTGAGATAGGGTTAAATTTGAGCAGAAATATGTCAATTTGACAATGCTAACAAATTAGCGTACTTTGGAATTAGGCGCTGCAAAAGCGCTATTTTTATTGCCTTCAAATTCAGCCTTGGAATGCTCAAAGATCGACTGCGGTCTTTGGGCATTTTTATGTGCCTACACTGAGGCAAAAGGAGTGTATGTATGAATAACGTAGAGCCAAATAAAGTCACGATTAATGGTGTACAAATGTCTTACCGGAGATATGGCGAAGGTCAACCTCTTTTATTACTTCACGGTTTTATGGGTGCTGGATCAGATTGGTCACTCATTTTTGAAGAACCTCCAGCAGGGTATTCTTTTATAATACCTGATTTACGTGGACATGGTCACAGTGATGCCCCCTTGGATGATTTTTCGTTTAAACAATGCGCGCAAGATGTTATTGCACTGTTGGATTGGTTAGACATCAAAACAGTATCAGCCATTGGTTTAAGTGGTGGCGCACAAACACTACTACATATAGCCACCATGCAGCCAAAGCGCATAGACAAGCTGGTGCTTGTGAGTACAGGTCATTACTTTCCCCAGCAAGCCAGACAAGCAATGGCATCTTTGACGTTTGACGCAATCCCACCAGATGAGTTAGCACAAATGCGCAAACGACATGCCAAAGGTGACGCACAAATTAAACAACTGTACGAAATTGGTCACGCATTTAAAGACAGTTATGAAGATGTCAACTTTACGCCTACCTACTTATCTACAATTGAAGCGACAACCCTAATTGTCCACGGCGATAGCGATCCTTTATATCCTGTAGCTATGAGTTTAGAGATGGTTCAGGCTATTCCAAAGTCCAAACTTTGGGTCATTCCAGATGGGGGACATTTACCTATTTTTAGTGCGGCTGTGGAGAGTTTTAGAGGTGTTTTACTTGAGTTTCTGAAATAGTTTCATAGCTGATGAAATGATTCAACCATTAGCTATGGCAACGCTACTGCTGAGTGGTTTTCTTATAAAGCTTATCAATCAGTTTTGCGTATCGCCTCTCGATTCTGTAGACGATAAAGCTCGAAATAAAGTAGATTGTACAAATTCCAAATAGTATGAAGAGCGGTAGTCTACCAAATAAAGCGACGGTGTTTTGGGCTAATGCAAATGGCAACCCCAGTATGCGATATGGATCAGAACGATCTAAAAGTGGATAAATTGTGGGGGATGATGGAGTAAATCGAACGGTCAACAATCCTACTAGAGATAGTGCGCCAATCGTTTTATCTCGCTTCCTCATAGTTGCATTTTAGCCGATTTTGGAGCTAAGTGAGTTAAGATAGGTTTTTGGGGGATATAGATAAGATAAGCCTCCTGAGTATCCTCGAGGAGGCTTATCTTTATTGAGTTGAAGCTTGTTTAAGCGTTTTGCTCTTTTTTCTCTTCTTCCCGTGCTTCTAACTTCGCTTTAATCCGCTTGAGTACGGTGACTTCTTCCAGTGCACGCTGGTCAAGAACGTCACGAATGCTGCGAATTTGCGCGTTTACACCGGGAATCACAATTTGCTCGAGCGCGTTTACCCGGCGGCTGGTCTTCTTAATTTCTTCACCAACCTTGCGAAGGCGTGTTTCGGTGGCTGCCACCTTAATAAGTGCTTCGGTTAGCTTGCGAAACTGGGTAGCACTGTCGAGCGTACGCGCTCCAGCACCAATCGGTGAAAACGGCAATTGGCTGCTAAACTCGGGTGCTTCCACTTGTGGGACTTTCACCCCGAACAAGTTTTGCACCGTGATGTCTACCTCGAGCGAACCGCTTTCAGCTAAGCTCAAACTTTCAACGGCTTCGGGACCGTCCCACGCTTTGGCCAAGAACAAGCTGAAGTAAGCTTCTTGGCTCGAGGCTGTGAGTGCTTCCCTAGCTGCCAAAGACTCTTTTACAAGGCTAAAAAACTCCGCAATGAGCGCGTCACGCTTGCGCTTGAGCAGGTCAGAACCGCGAATAGCTAGTTTGAGCTGGTCGCGGCGCTGTAACAGGTTTGAGCGGGTAGGTGCAATTTGCTCCGCCATGATTAGCGAGCAGCCCTACCTGCACCCCACAACTCATCCATTTTTGCACCGTAGTATTTATCAATTTGGTCACGACTCAAACGGGTAAGCTCACTCTTAGGTAGATTGGACAAAATATTCCACGCAGTGTTAAGTGAGTCTTCAATACTTCTATCTTCACTCCCTTGGTTAATGAAGTGCTTTTCAAACTCATCAGCAAATTTGAGGTAGAGTTTGTCATTTTCACTCAGCGCGTCTTCACCTGTAATGGCCACCAAGCGGCGTAAGTCGAGGCCGTTTGCATAGGCTGCTTGGAGTTGGTCAGCCACGTTTTTGTGGTCTTTACGGGTTTTACCTTCACCAATGCCGTTGTTCATTAGTCGGCTCAAGCTTGGCCCCGGATTAATGGGCGGGTACGTACCTTGGGTGTGCAAGTTACGGGCAAGGTAAATCTGCCCCTCGGTAATGTAGCCTGTGAGGTCAGGAATGGGGTGGGTTACGTCGTCATCTGGCATAGACAAAATAGGGATTTGCGTAACTGAGCCGTCGCGGCCTTCCACCACACCAGCGCGTTCATAAATAGATGCCAAATCGGTATACATGTACCCGGGGTAGCCACGGCGACCGGGGATTTCTTCGCGTGCGCCGCCAATTTCACGCAGTGCTTCACAGTAGTTGGTCATGTCAGTAAGAATTACCAACACGTGGTAACCCTGCTCAAATGCCAAGTATTCCGCAGCAGTAAGTGCCATGCGCGGCGTAAGCAAGCGCTCTACAGCAGGGTCATCAGCTTTGTTAAGGAACAGCACCGAACGTGCTAGCGCGCCTGTGCGCTCAAATTCTTGGGTGAAAAAGGTAACCTCACGCTGGGTTACACCCATGGCGGCAAAAACAACCGCAAATTCAGAGCCCTCACCAAGTACCTTAGACTGACGGGCAATTTGAGCGGCGAGTTCGTTCGCAGGCAACCCTGAACCTGAAAAGATAGGTAGCTTTTGACCGCGTACAAGCGTAATGAGGCTATCAATGGTTGAAATACCTGTTTGAATAAACTCTTCCGGTTTACGGCGAGACACGGGGTTAATAGGCGCGCCACCAATAGGAAGGCGCTGGTCAGCTACCACTGCAGGCAGGCCGTCAATAGGTTGCCCGCTGCCGTTAAAGCGCCGCCCAATCATGTCCCTAGACACACCCAAGCGGGCCACATCTTCAACCAAACTCACCGTTGTAGATGACAAGTCAATGCCAGAAGGTTCCTCAAAGACCTGAAGAACGGTGACTTCGTCAGAAACCTCAATGACCTGACCGCCACGCATCCGGCCTTGACCATCTTGAATGCGCACAATGGCGTTGTAAGAAAGGTCGGGCGCGTTTTGCAAAAATAGCAGCGGTCCAGAGACATAGCTGACCTCACTATATTCTTTACTGAGTAATTTCTTAGCCATGTTTTCTCCTTAGGCCGTCACGGCAAACGCACTGTCTAGTTCACGCAGGACGCTAGTTTTATAGGCTTCAAACTCGTCTTCGGCAACATAGCGTGCGCGGTTAACTTTTTCCATAACCGGGTCACTCAACAGGTCATCAACTGTGGCCCCTGCCGAAAGTGCTTTATTGGCACTGTCGTTGAGTTTAATAATGAGTTGCAACATGCCATAAGCTTTTTCCATAGAGCAAGATGCATCAACAGGGTCAAAGCCGTTTTGTTGCAAGAAATCTTGCCGCAGGATGCGACCAACCTCAATCACTAAGCGCTCTTGATCTTGCAAGGCATCTGGACCAACGAGCTGCACAACTTCTTGTAAGTCGGCTTCACGCTGCAGTAAGTTGATGGCTTTTTCGCGGTACTCAGTATAGTCTTCGGCAACGTTATCGCGGTACCAATCTTCCAAAATACCCGTAAATAGCGAGTACGACCGCGCCCAGTTAATCGCCGGGAAGTGGCGGCGACGCGCAAGTGAAGCATCTAGCGCCCAGAAGCAACCAGTAATCCGCAAGGTGGACTGGGTCACAGGTTCTGAGAAATCCCCACCTGCTGGCGACACCGCGCCGATGATGGACACAGCACCTTCTTCTTCGGCTAAGGTAGTGACGCGACCACCCCGCTCGTAGAACGCTGCTAGACGAGACGCCAAATAGGGTGGATAGCCTTCTTCTGCAGGCATTTCTTCCAGTCGGGAGGCAATTTCCCGCAGGGCCTCTGCCCAGCGGCTGGTGGAATCTGCCATGATTGATACCGAGTAACCTTGGTCACGGAAGTACTCCGCTAGCGTAATCCCCGTGTAGATGGACGCTTCCCGTGCTGCCACCGGCATGTTGGAGGTGTTAGCAATAAGTACCGTGCGGTGCATAAGCGGGTTACCTGTTTGCGGGTCTTCCAGCTCAGGGAACTCCACCAGCACGTCAGTCATTTCGTTGCCGCGCTCGCCACAGCCCACATAGACCACAATGTCGGCATTGCCAAATTTTGCAATGGACTGCTGGGTCACCGTTTTACCTGAACCAAAAGGCCCCGGAATAGCAGCAGTACCGCCCATCGTTAAAGGAAACAACACATCTAGAATGCGCATCCCCGTAAGGAAGGGGGTAACCGGGTCTAGTTTTTTGGTGACTGGGCGTGCTTGACGCACTGGCCAAGGGTGATAAAGCTTAAGCTCAGTGCCATCATCTAAGGTGGCGATGGTGTCTTCTAGCGTGTATTCACCAGCAGGTTTAATCTCTTTGATGGTACCGCTTTTATCGGGTGGGACCAAAATTTTATGGGTGAAGGAAAACTCCGGCACCGTGCCTAAAACTTGCCCGCCGCTAACTGTGTTGCCAGCTTTAACTTGCGGTGTAAACTTCCACTTGGCGTCGCGCGATAGCGAGTTAACGGTAATACCACGGTCAATGTAAGTTCCAGAAACTTCTTGAATTTTATCTAGCGGACGCTGGATGCCGTCAAAGATACCGTTGAGCATGCCTGGCCCAAGTTCTACTGCAAGGGGTAGAACCGTTGACACAACGGGCTCACCAACGGTGAGGCCACCTGTATCTTCATAAACTTGTACAAAGGCGGTATCACCATCTAGGCGGATAATTTCACCGATGAGTTGCGCTTCACCTACTCGTACAATGTCGTACATACGCGACCCCATCATGCCTTCAGCAATTACTGCCGGGCCGGAGATGCGCTTAACACTTCCTTGAATATCAGCAGCCATAAAAACCCTCCTCTATGGCATAAATGTTAAAACTTCAATGCGCTGCTAATGTCATTCTGTCTGCAGACATATATAGCAGCGTACCGTCCTAATCCAGTTTGATGTCAAAACCAATGGCACTGCGGACAAGCGCTTGCATGTAAGCTCTGGCGTCATCACTTTCGTCGCTAAATGCAGCGCCTAGACTTGGCATAGATAGCAGCACGGGTAAATCGCGCCCCCGCATAATGCGTTCACTACTTTTATTGGGGTCAGCAATGAGCCCAGCGTCCACGGCAACTAGCCCGTAGTTATCCTCAGCGGTGATGATGTCTTCAAGCGCAGCTTGGGCGCTATCTGGGTCAGCTTCGCGCACTTCTACACCAGCCAGTCTAAAGCCCGTGGCTGTTTCACTATCGGTGAGAATAACCATTTTAGGCATGGCCAAGCTCCTTTTCTAGCTGTCCTTGGGGAACACCGTAGAACTTGCCTCGAGCGAGCAGCCTTAAACGGGCTGTTTCAGCTTCTTTAAGGCGCAAATAGTAGACGACAACACCTATACCTAGAGCCTCACGGAAATAAAGCTGGCGGGCTGAACTGTCGAGGCTATCGCGCACAACAGCTTCAGCTTCACTTAGGCTTGGTGCGTCGGCAACCTCAGCAAAACTAGTGCCTACTAGGTCTTGCAAGTTGCCCCCCTCGCGGATGAGGTTGGCAAACGTGTCTTGGTTTATTTCTTTGCCGCCCGAGATAAACAAATCAGCTGAGGCGCTGTCGGTTCCGCGTACTTTCAGGGCGGTGCGAATGTTAGTCGCATCAATTTCGCGCTTAAAGTAGCGTTCAACTTCAGTAGAGTGCTTGGTTGTCTCAAGTGATGCAAACAGCGCTTGATAATAACTGCGGTCGAGCGAAAGTTCTAACCCAAGCAAGCTCGAGTCCGACGCATAGCCTCGAACGGCTTTACTGAACGCCCGTGAGAGAGGATGCTTAGTAACCGCCAAAAGCTGCGATGCAGCAGGCAAATCTGCTGCCTCGAGCATCCTTTCAGCCGTCGCCAGTTTAAGCTTACCCACGGTCATAAGCGAGCCTTTAGCATCATCTACTGTGCGGCCTGCATGTTTGGCTCTGGCAATGGCTTTAAGGTTGTTGAGGTCGTAACGCAAAAGTAGTAGGCCAATTAACGTTTCAGCATCCCCATCGGTAAAGGTAAGGAGCTTGCGGGTAATGGCGCGGAAGTTATCAGCAATGGCGTTATCTACGGCACTCAGGCCGCGCCCGCTGGCTTCAGCTTCTTCAAGCGCGCGCACATAAGGTGATTGAGCCAGTTCGCTCGTAAAGGCTGAAAAGCTCGAGGTTGCCAGCAGGTTGTTATACGCCTCAGGTGACAATAAGTCAGCTTTGAGGGCGCGCACTCTAGCGTTAATGTAGGCGTAGCTCGAAGGCATCGTCACCCACCTCGCTAACTAGCAAACAGGGCTTGAGACACGTCTGAGGCGAGTTCATCTCGAGCTGCCTCGAGCCGTGCAAGCAGGCTATTGGACACCACAATGTTGGTACCTTTGGCTTTGGCACGTAAGCCCCCGCTGAGCGAACGGTCAGTTTTAACGCTTGCGTTGATACCACGCGCTCCTAAAATATCGCTGATAAGGGCTTTGTCTTTGGTATTGACCGTGACACTTTCAACGGCGTCTTGACCACCCAAGGTTTCCACAACTTCATCAAGTAACTTGCCCATAATGTCACCGTAACGTGCGCTGTCTTTGATGATAGCTGTAAGCTGCTTTTGAGCTTCCTCAAACGCGCGTTCAACTAACTCGTGCTGGGTGCGCAGTTTCAGTGAAGAAGCTTCAAGTTGCGCAGCACTTTTGCCGCGCACAATGGTGGCTTCATGTTGTGAGTTGGCTTGGCGTTCACGTTGCGCTTTTAAGCTTCCCGCCTCTTCATCAGCTTGAGCAACAATCTCTGAGGCACGCGATTTTGCCTCGGAGATAATGGCATCAATTTCCGTTTGGGCTTCGCTTTTGAGCAAAGCTTCTAGGTTTGCCATGACCTATCCAATCTGACCGTTTAAGAAGAACGCAATCACAAACCCGAAGATGATGATGGTTTCGGGAATTACCAAGTAAATAAGAATTTGACCAAACGCTTCAGGACGCTCAGCAAGCGTGCCAGCACCCGCACTACCAATAGATGCTTGGGCGATACCCACACCAATAGCAGCAAGGCCAATGGCAAGCCCGGCACCTACACCAATAAGCCCCGCACCTGTACTGAGCGCGCCAGCACCTTCGGCAAGCGCTTCACCTTCTTGGGCAAAGCCGAGGTTTACTAAAAATGCAGCAGCTAAGAGAATGACAACTTGACCAATAACTTTTTTCATGCTTTTCCTCCAAAGAAGCGCAGGGGTTTATAAAGACGACCGTTTTCTTCGTAGAATCCAAATTTGGTAAAAAATTCCACGTATTGAAGACGAAGGGGTTGAAGTGTGTGACCAATAATTGTAAGCGTGAGTGCGATCATGTGGACCGCTAACCCCACGGCAATACCAAGGAGAGGGCCAATTACAGGTAAGGTTCCTGCAACGGCAAAACCGAGGTCGGTTGCCAAGTTTGCAACAAGTGCTGCTGACAGTCCAACCGCAAAAAGACGTAAATAACTCAAAATGTTCCCTGAGTTAGAGATAATTTCAACCAACATAAGCGGGACGCCCGACATCACCACAGCAAATAAGAAGATAATGAAGCCAAGCACCACAAACGCGCCTACAAAGGTGTTGAGGTTATTGGTTAAAAAGCCATAAGAAAATACCACGATGGCAGCTAAACCAGCCAACATGCCAATGCTTTCCCACAAGTGATGGCTGTTGTAATGACGGTAGGCGTAATAGGCACGAATGCCCCAACCGCCTAAAACTTGGAGTACCCCAAAACCAATAGATGCAAGCAGTAGCGGGGTAAAGAGTTCAACCCGTAGCAGCGCAATAGGGATAAGTCCAGCTAGCCCTTCGTGATGATGCGCGTGCATGGGCGCATAAAAAATGGGCAAGAAACTTGGGAAACGCTCTAAAAAATTCCCAAAAAATTC
>JBCCOX010000096.1:0-10943 GCA_039025155.1 Deinococcota bacterium
ATATGTATTCAATGGGTGTGAGCGAAGAAATTGTCGGGCGTGCGCTAAACGATTTTGCTCGCCGCGATGAAGTGGTGATTGCGACTAAAGTCTTTCACCCTATGGGGGATGCGCCTAACTGTGGAGGTTTATCTCGTAAGCACATCATGGATGCAGTGGATGCTTCACTGAAACGCTTAGGCACTGACTACATCGACCTCTACCAGATTCACCGTTGGGATTTTGAGACGCCGATTGAAGAAACCATTGACGCACTCAGTGAGTTAGTGCGTTCAGGGCGGGTGCGCTACATTGGCGCGTCCAGTATGCGTGCGTATCAACTGGCCCAAGCGCTTTACAAAGCAGACGTGCGTGGAGGCGTGCGCTTTGTGTCCATGCAAAATCACTACAACCTCATCTACCGTGAAGAAGAACGTGAGATGATGCCGCTTTGTGACGAAGAAGGTTTGGGCGTGATTCCGTGGAGCCCGCTAGCACGGGGCTACTTAACCCGCAAACCCGAAGATAAAGATAGTACTGCGCGGGGCAATATTGAAGACATCGCTAAACGCCTCTACACCCACCCCGGTGATGACGAGATTATTCGCCGCGTAGCTGAACTGGCGAACCGCCACGGCGTATCGCAAGCACAGATTGCTCTCGCGTGGATGCTCCACAAGCCGTTCATTACCGCACCGATTGTGGGTGCAACCAAACTGCCTCACCTCGAGGACGCCATTAACGCGCTCGACGTTAGCTTAAGTGATGACGATGTGACCTACTTAGAAGAACCTTATGTGCCACGGGCGGTTGCGGGGCATCGTTAGCTAAGCTATATGTTAGCGTTTGACGCTGTGTTTATAGCTGCTGTAAGGGGTGAGTTGCGTAAGCTGCATCTTGCCAGCCGCTAGCTCACCTGTTAGCTCGATCAAACTTGCTTTTTTTACTCGCAACCTCAACCCTTCTGGGTCGCCGGTTAGCAGATACGCTGCTAACTCTCCCAGATAAGGCTCGTGACCCACTAACGCCAGATGGATAGGCTCCATCAACCCTTGTACGTTTGAAGTAAGTAGCGTGTGAATGTCTTGAAAGAGCATGTCGTAGTTTGGGGTTGCTAGCGAGCCTAGAGTTGTAACCTCTTTGGCAAAGGATTTAAGCGGGTCAGCCGTTTGCACAGCTCTTGTGTAAGGACTGCTGATGAGCCAGTGAAAGCTGTCATTACGTAACTTCAAAAACTGGGCGAGGTCACGGGCTTGCTGCTCACCCTTGGGGACAAGCGGGCGGAGGCTGTCGTTGGGATAGTCCGGCCCGCGCTCAGCAGCTCGAGCGTGGCGGATCAAGGTGAGGGTTGCGTACATTTAACTAGCCTAGCAAACAGGGAACAATCATGACTACAACCTTCACAGATTACTTACAAAAGTTTACGCCTGCAGAACGTGCTGAGATTAGGCAGGAAACCCAAGGGCTTGTAACAGAATACGCACTGCTGCGCCAACTTCGTAAAGACAACGGACTTACCCAGCAGGAGCTTGCTGACCTGATGGAAATACGGCAAGCTAGTTTATCTAAGCTCGAACATCAACAGGACATACTAGTGAGTACCTTACAGCGCTATGTTGAGGCACTAGGCGGCAGCTTAGAAATTCGCGCAACCTTTGCAGATGGCACTGTGACCATTCAGCAGTTTGATCGCGCTACACATACACCGCAGTCTTAGCATCACCAGTCATAAGTAAGCGACAACCAGCTTTTAAGCCTAGTCATCTTTATGAGTAGCAAGTTGTGCAAGCGCGTGTTGCTTGGTTGTAAAGTGCAACCTACAAAACCCAAGCGAGGCAGCCACCTCACAATTTTGCGCGCTGTCATCAATAAATAGCGCATTTGGAGCAGCAAGTTGGTACTGAGTAAGGGCGTAGTTGTAAAACTCAGGGTCGGGTTTAGCTACAGCTATGTCGCTCGAGTTGATGATGTCATCCACATAGTCGTGCACTGGCGTTGCTGTAAGTGACGCTTCAAGCGCCATCTTTGCGTTGGTCACAACCACAATTGGAGCCTTTGGAAAATATTCTCGAAGCGTTTCCAACCAGCCAACATCAAGCGTAAACGGTGAGCTTAACCAAGCGTCCATCAGCACTTTTGCTATCTTTGTGCTAACTGTCTTAGCAAGCTTGTCACGCACCTGCTCACGCCACGTCTCATCGGAGATTTGACCTGTAATGGCAGGTAAGAGTAGCTCTGGCTGGAACGCATGTTGAAAGGTAAACCCTTGACTGAGGCTGTGAGCACGTTCAAGGTCGTAAAGCTGAGTATTATCCCAGTGGCGAATCACGCCATCTAAATCACAAAATACAACCTCAATCACAGTAAGCTGTAGGCCTCGAGCTTAGAAACCTTGCTCGAGCGTCTCAGCAAGGTCAAGTAAGGCTAAACTGCGCTGCAGTTTATTGACAAAACAGGGCGTAATATCTGCCGTTTGCATGACAATATCAGCAAAGTCGTTGAGTTTCTCAGAACTGGTTTTACCGAGCGCTTCAATCTCAACCTCAGCAAAATGGGCGGTGACCTCGGTTTTGCGTTGCATCACGCTCACATCATCAAAACTAATTACTGCCAGCGCCCGCCCTAGACGGCTCACCACGTAACTGACCCGGTGAATGTTGATATCTACCAACATGCGCAAGGTGAGTAGCGGGGCCACCTCGGCAACAGCTCGGCGGATTTCAAAAGGCCAGCCGTCGTCTTCAAGCGGTAGTTCAAGTTCGTTACTTGTTTGTAACGGTATGTCAGTAGCATTAAGCTGTTCACGTTTGAGGGTAGCAAGCTGCTTACCATTCACCGTGCGTTGGCGCAGGGCCATGCTGGCATTGCGTAGAGCAGCTTTGGGGGTATCAAAGTAAACGTCGTGAATGTGGTGGCTGTCAGGTGGCTCGAGCACATAGCCCTGCTTTTTGAACACCGCTTTAAGGTCTTCTACCAGCGGAAAGGTAGTTTCTAATAACGAAAACTTGAGTTCGCGTTCAACTGCCGTCTGGTTTGCCACACATCAGTCTAGCAGCTAGCTCTGAACTTCAATTGTGTTTCCACCTAGTGGATGAGGGGTCAAGTGTGTACTGTCAATGAAGCTCAAAACGCCCTAGCTTCACACATGCATAGCTGTGTGAGCCCGTATACTGCGTATACTTATCTACTTTCATCACGTGCCTTTCGTATGGCATCATCCACAATAAACACCACATGATGACGTGCTAATGCATTGCCTACAACCTCGTCTTCAACCTGGGCTTGACTTCAATGCTGTGATGTGAGTTGGTAAGCTTGTTGAGTATCATCCAGCAAATTCGTATGAGGTTCATTCATTACGTCCCCTATCATCCATCGGCATCGTTACGCTAGCTATGATTAAAATTTTTTTGATGGTTCCTCATCTAAAGGAGGTCAACATGACACGTCAACTTTCCAGAGGGCTCCTACTCAGCTTGTTCTTACTGATTGTAAGTGCTTGCGGGGGCGGAACCGATCCCATTGACCCTGGCCCAGACCCCGACCCTGATCCCGACCCCAACCCCGGCGTGGCACAGTTGCGCTTGGTGCATGTTGTGCCCAGTGCGGGCGCGGTACGCGGCGATATTGAGGGTGAGCTTATTACCAACCTCACCTACAGTGCAACCTCAACCTACCGAACAACCGAAGCCGGTCAGGTGGATGTGAGCGTGCGCTTGTCATCTGATAATCAGACTGTCTTTGATAACACCTTGACCCTAGATGACGGCGGTCAGTACAGTTTGCTCTTGCTCGAGGGTAACGCTGGTGTGGAAGGGCTACTACTGCGCGATGACCTAGACGCCCCACCGACCGGGCAAGTGAACGTGCGACTGGTACACGGTTCACCTGCGGCAGGTGAGGTAGATGTTTATGTGACCGCGCCGGCCGCTGTGCTCAGTAGGCCCTACGCTGCTGGGCTCGAGCTAGCTGATGCCGACACTCAGTTTGATGATATTCCAGCAGTCAACACGCGCATTCGCATTACCGCTGCGGGCACGTTGACGGTTGCGTTTGATTCGGGGACGCTCGAGCTAAGCGCGCTTGCTGGCGACAACGCCACGCTCATCGCTATTAACGCCATAGACGGTCAGGGCGGCGTTGACTTACTGGTGCTCACACCAAGTGAACGCATTGTTTTTGGGGATGTTAGTTTCCCAGACCCAGACCCAGACCCTGATCCCGACCCTGATCCTGATCCCGACCCCGACCCTGATCCCGACCCCGACCCTGATCCTGATCCCGACCCTGATCCTGATCCAGACCCACTCGGTACTATCGAAGGACAAGTGTGGTACGACCAAAATGCTAACGGCACACAGGATGCTGGTGAAGGCGCTCTTGAAGACTTTGTGGTGTTTTTAGATGACAACGGCAACAACCGCCTAGACAGTGGGGAAACCTTTGTACGCACAGACGCTAGTGGCACGTACCGCTTTGATGACTTACCAGCAGGCACGTACAACGTGAGCCAGCAACTCCCTGTGGGCTGGACAAACACCTTCCCCAGTAACGACATCAATGTGCAGATTATCGGCGGGCAAGACGCTAGCGTAGACGACTATCCGTTTATGGTGGGTGTGCTGCCCGGTGAGCAACTTTGTGGTGGCACGCTTATTGCCAGTCGTTGGGTGCTGACCGCGATTCACTGCCTCGAGACACCAGACGGCATCATCTCACCAGCCGATATTGAGGTGGTTATTGGTAGCAGCAATATCGACGAGGGTGGGCTGCGGGTAAACCCTGTGCAAGTACTCACCCACCCGAGTTATGCAGGCGGCAACTCACCTGACCAAGCGTTTGATATTGCCCTTTTAGAGTTACCTCAAGATCAGTTGCGTCCACGTGTAGCCCTCGTTACAGCGGACTTGGTAGATAACGCGAGTGTGGGAACTCTAGCTACCGTTCTAGGTTGGGGACTCCTCACCGATGACTTCCAAAACGGCGAAACCTCGAGCATCTTGCAACAGGCTCAAGTCCCAATTGTGAGTAATGCGGATTGTGCTGACGCCCTTGCACCCGACTATGTCATCAATGAAGGCGCACTCTGCGCTGGCTTTGACGAAGGCGGCATTGACTCCTGTGCGGGTGACAGTGGTGGGCCCTTGCTTGTGCCTTATCAAGATGGCTGGCTGCAAGTTGGCGTGACCAGTTTTGGCGTCGGCTGTGCGCAACCTAACTCGCCCGGCGGCTACGCCCGAGTGTCCACAGCGAGTAGTTGGATTTTGAGTAACGTGCCGGCAGAGTTGTCGCAGCAGTATGTTGTGACTGGCTTTGACAATTCAGAGTCGCTGGATTTTGGGAACTTCCGCTAGCCATTAGGTGATGGTATCTCTAGCTGAAGAAGTGTCACATTCTAGAAACGTCCAAGACACTTGCTTGTACAAAATCTGTGTCGAATGCACGAATGTGATGTTGTTAGGCATTGATAACTCGATGTGGCCGCGGATTTTGTAGAAGAAGCATCAGCTCGAGCCTCATTCAAACCTTGTAATTAACAACTGGCATAGCAAAGACTAGAGAGCCGTAACTTAGCGTGCGGCTCTTGTTTTTTGCTAGCGCCAACATTCTAAAGATGGCACAACCACCGCACGCTCAGCTTGTTAAGCTAATCGGTAATGCTTATTGATGCCACAGCCCTTCAATCTGAACACCGCCTGCGAGGTGTAGGTGCGTACTTGCGGGCGCTTATTCGGGCGCTCGAGACTGAACTTGCAGACGCCTCTAAACCACCGCAGTACTTGCTTACTTGGCAACCTCAACACGCGCTTTTGCCAGTGCTCGAGTCAGTTAATATTCCGCTCGAGCGCACGCTACTTTTACCCCGCCCCCACCGCCCCGCACAAGTCTACTGGCTCTACAACGAAGTCACCCTACGCTACGCCTTACTGCGCACTCGCCCAGATATCCTGTTTGCCCCAGATTTTAATGGTTTGGTGGTCAATCCGTTTGGCAGCACGGTGGCAGTATTACACGATTTGACGGAACTCAAACTACAGCTCGAGGCCAAACAACCTAGTGGTACAAGCCTCAGTGAAAAGCTCAGCACTCTACGCTGGCAAGCCTACTACCGCAAACTGCGCGCTGCTAAACACATCATCACCATTAGTGAAAGTGTCAAACAAGACGCCGCACGCTTGATTAATTTGGCACCTGAGCGTTTACACGTGGTTTATCACGGACTCGATCAAACGCGCTATTACCAGGTTGAGGATGGGGATTATGCCGACCATCCGCCCTACTTTGTGAATATTGGTGGACGTAACGACAACAAAAATCAAGTCAACATTATTGAGGGATTTGCGCGTATGGCAGTAGAGCATCCCAACGTGCAGCTCTACTTTGCAGGTCCGTGGCATCAAAGTGACTTGGATTGGCTCGAGCAACAAGCTACTAACCACAACCTCACTGGCCGCATTCGCCACCTCGGCTACGTACCAGATAACGCCATGACCAGCCTCTACAGCCACGCGCTGGGTTTTGTGTTTCCGTCTTTAGAAGAGGGGTTTGGCTTGCCCGTACTCGAGGCTATGGCCTGCGGTGCGCCCGTCATTACCTCGAATCGTTCGTCATTACCTGAGGTCGCTGGGGATGCTGGTCTGTTAGTTGACCCTCAAAATCCAGATGATATTGCAAACGCCATGCGCCAACTCGCAGGTGATGAAGCCTTACGTCATAACCTGCGTGACAAAGGTATCGCCCGAGCTAGAACATTTACGTGGCAACGGACAGCACAAAAGACGCTCGAGGTCATCTACCAAGCTCAAGCTAAGGGAACATCATCATGAAAATAGGCTTGTTTACCTACGGCATGAACCAGCACTTTACGGGGATTGCCCGTTATGCAGTGAACTTGACTCGGGAGTTGATGAAGCTCGAGCCCACCCTCGACATCACCCTGCTCAACCCCTACCCAGACTCACCACACCCGTGGTATCAAGAATTTGCTGGCCATCCCATGCAAAACTTGCGCTTAGTGCCACTGGCTGCCAGCTTAGGTAATTGGTCGTTGCACCGCGCTGCCCGTGAGCTACAGCTTGACATCCTCCACGACCCGTGCGGCATCGCTCCGTTTTTGCTGCCACCTCCAGGGTTCCCACGCCGCTACAAGCGCGTTGTGACAGTTCATGACGCCATCTCGCTGGTCACGCCCGAAGTGCAACCGCTTGCCACCCGGCTCATCTTCCAAACGCTCATTCCTGCTTCAGGTAAAACGGCAGATGGCATCATCACCGTGAGTCAAGCTGCCGCAGATGACCTCATCAAATATGCCAAGTTACCAGAGGGTAAAATTACCGTCACGCCTAACGGGGTTGATGCTGCCATGCCACTAAGTGATGACGATGTTGCTGATGCACTCACCAAGCTCAACATCACGAAGCCGTACATTTTGTATGTGGGCAACTTAGCACCGCGCAAAAACTTAGCTAGGGTCATTGATGCCTTTGACAAAGTGCGCGCCCAGCACGATGTGCGTTTGGTGATTGTGGGTGCCAAAAACTGGCGAGCAGATGAGACCTTTGCCAAAGCCAAAAACTTAGACAGCGTGATTTTCCCCGGCTATGTGGATGAACCCAGCTTGCACGCGCTTTATTACGGAGCAAAGATGCTCGCGTTTCCATCGCTTTATGAGGGTTTTGGACTGCCTGCGCTCGAGGCTATGGTTCACGGCACGCCCGTGATTGCTTCCACCGCCAGCTCGCTGCCCGAAATTGTCGGCGACGCTGGCTTGCTAGTTGACCCGCTAAGTGTGGATGCTATTGCCGACGCCACGCAGCAACTTTTAACAGATGATGCTAAAGCCAAACAACTTGTTGAGTTGGGGTATGAACGCGCCAAGATGTTTAGTTGGCAGGAGACGGCTAGGCGGACGCTCGAGCTTTATAAGTCTTTACTTCAATAATCAGAGGCTATCAATCACAAAGGCTAATTGCATTTGATACGCAGGCGAACTACCTATGCTTGATACGTTGTTGCAAGATCATCGCAGACGGTTCTCAAGCAGAGTAACTGCATAAGCATCCAGACTAACACCTTGTCGTTTAGCTTCCTCTGCCAGATTATTGTGCAAGTCCTTGGCAACTTTAAGATTGAGGTTACCGCTATAAGTACGAGCATCATTTGGTTCTGGGATGGCATCACCATCTTCTAAACAAGATTCAAAAAAGAGCTTTTTACTTATATCTGCTTCTGCAATTGCCTCAGCAACGGTAGGTCCATCACCATGCCCTACATAGGGTCCTAGTTCAGGATAGTGAGCATAATATCCACCACCATCTACATCGGAAAGCGGTGTAATCTCGAGGCGGTATTTTAGGTTCATGTAGTAATCAAGGTCTTTTGTCACGATCTAACCTTTCAGCTCGAGTGCATCAGCAATCATTTTAAGATACGCCCGTGCAACAGTCTTACCGTCTCGCTTAGGAATATCAAGTCTAGGAAACCCATCTTTGCGAAACATGAAATGGCTACCGCTACTGCGTCTCAGCTCGTAACCATGCCACTCGAGAACCTTGCGAACATCAGAGAAACGCATGTCTGTGGGCAGACTCGTAAGCTGCTGAATAAGTTTCTCTTTTTTGGTCATCTTCAAACATTATTGTAAATGCTAGTGCCTGCCAAAACATGTTGCTACGCTTCTCCGTTTGAGCGTCTATTTAAAATTAAACTTTTTATCAAAGCTAAATTCATCTGTACAATATCTGATGTAACAAACCTGCGAATCTATACAGCAATATTAGCTTTTTTACAGAGTTTTTGGTATTTCAATCACTTAAATCAAGCTATTCGAGATTTTCAAAGTCTGCTCTAGGACAGGGTTTTGGCATCTTTTTGCATTTACTCATGGAATATGCGTTAAACTGTCAATAATGCAACAGGAACAACAGGAATATCCTAGCTTAGTCTGGCACTTAAAAAACACCCAGCTCTTTGATGATCTCTCTCCCGATGAGCTGGAAGAACTCTCGCGCATTACGCCTTATAAGCGTTTTGCACCTGGCGACATCATCTACCACATGGAAGACCCGGCGGACGCGCTCTACTTCATCCGCGACGGTATGGTGAAAATCTCCATGTACTTCCCAAATGGTAAAGAGATGATCCTCGCGCTACTCGGTCAGTACGATATTTTTGGGGAACTGCTGCTGCTGCCTAGTGAGCGCCGCCCCAATCAAGCTGAGGCCGTTATGGACACCACGCTGATTGTGCTGCCGGAAGACATCTTCCAAAACTTGCTGTCTCAGCAGCCAAAAATCGCCATGAAGTTTATCAAGGTGATGTCGACGCGCTTGTGGCAAGCCCAGTCTTGGTTTGCTGAGGTTGGTGCGTTTGATGCACCTGGGCGTTTAGCGAATTTGCTCCTCAGGCTTGCTAACGACTTTGGCGCACCGGGCGACCGAGGGACTGTCATTGACCTCAACCTCACTCAGCAAGACCTCGCCAAGATGATCGGCGCTACCCGTGAAACGGTCAGTCACTGCTTGGCACGCTTGCTCGAGTACGGTGCTGTTCGCCGCCGCCGCGCACCCATTGCGGTTGATATGGAACGCTTACAAGCATTTTTGGACGAAGTCAGCGAATAAGCGTTTTTAGTACGCTTCGTTATTAAAGTAGTTAACGAGTTCATCACGTGCGACTAGCCGCCTTTGGCGATGTTCACGGCAATTACGCGGCCCTCGAGGCGGTGTTAGAAGACATTTCCCGCGCAGAAGTAGATGCTTGCGTGGTCCTTGGTGATGTTGTCAATACGGGGCCAGATTCTAAGCTGTGCTGGGAGCGTGTTGACGGCCTCAACTGCCCTGTTGTGCGGGGAAATCACGAGCGTTATGTCGCTCAATACGGTGACCCCGCGTTTCCTGAGTTTTTAGAAGAACGCTTTAAACCTGTAGCTTGGTCAGTTCGTCAACTAGGTGATGAGCTACGCGCAAGCTTGTTTGAGCTTCCCATGATCTACACCCCGTCAGACGCACAGGATGTTGTGTTTGTACACTCGTCTTGCCGTAGGGACAATGACAACATCAGTTTACTTACGCCTGAAGCTGACCTATTACAGATGTTCGCAAGTTGTAGTGATAGCGCAGGTAAAGCTACAACCTTACCCAAACTCATCATCCGGGCCCACAATCACTTGTCAATGGAACGCAGAGTTGCAGGCACAACCGTGGTCACGGTAGGTTCAGCAGGCTTACCCTTGGGTGGTGTACGCAAAGCGCAATACATCATCGTGAGTGATCGTAAGCAAGGTTGGCAGATTGAGCACAGAGCTGTTGCCTACGACGTAGAGGCAAATTTGAGGCGTTTTGAGACTACAGGATATTTAGAGTACGCTGGCCCTGCGGCGCGCTTGCTCATGCGGGAATTTGCGACTGCTACCCATCAACTTGGGCCCTTTTTACGCGAGTTTGACAAGTGGACTGTTGGCGGGAAGGTTAGCCTCGAGCAAGCTGTGACTGATTTTCTTAATGCGTATTAGGTAGCGAATGGATGCTTGAAAAATCTGCTCATCGGGAGTAGCAAAATCCCAAAAAGCCCATTCCCATGGTAAGTTGGGTTCTGAAATCTTACAAAGTTAAGTCTTATATCGAATCCGGTTGATTCCCGAAGGGATCAACCCCTGCCAGAGCAGGTAAGATACACTACGAAATCCGCGCTGGACGAGATGATGCCTTTAGGCATTATTCGGTATATAAGCGGATTTCGTATTAAATGTGTTTATCACGTAGCTAAGCACATTGCTGGTGAACAACTGCTGCTTTTAAGCGTTAAGATGTATCCCCAGTTTTTTGGGGTACTTAGCTACAAGATGCTAGCTAGAGCTTGCATGACTGACCTCAAAACGTAGTAAGCTAAACAGGGACGGAACCGCAGCTAGTCAAGAGCTTGCTCGAGGCAAAACCTTAGCTCATACTTTTGCGAAGACTGCC
>JBCCOX010000097.1:0-10928 GCA_039025155.1 Deinococcota bacterium
AGGTACTTTTTAAGGTGCTGTGTCACAACATTTGTGTGGTGAATCAAGCCATGTTTGAGTTGGGTATTCAAGCGACTTTTTGTGCAGATCATACGGTTGCACAAAAAGGGTGATTATTTGTGAAGTTTATGTGCAAAGCCGCCATAACTGAAAATGTGCTGCAGTAAAATGAGTCTATGAACGTCCAAGAAAATTACGGAGAATCTTGCGTTCTCGTTATAATAATTTTGTGGACTTTGAGTGGGATGATGCGAAAGCGGCATCGAATGAGAGCAAACATGGCGTTAGCTTTGACGATGCCACAACAGTATTTCGCAACCCCCTAGCTATTATTTTTGATGACAAAGACCACTCTGATGAGGAAGCTCGAGAAATTATTCTTGGTCATTCGTTTAAGGGTACTTTGTTGGTGATTAGCTTTGCTGAGCGAGAAGATAAGATTCGTATCATCAGTACGCGTAAAGTGACAAAAAATGAGAGAAAGGAGTATGAAAGCCATGCCTTCCAATAAAGATGACTTGAAGCCTGAATACGAGTTTGACTACAGCAAGGCAAAGCCCAATCGTTTTGCAACAGAAGTTGAGCGTACGGTTGCTGTACTGGACGAAGATTTATCTAAGGTATTTACAACGCCTGAATCTGTCAATCGTGCTTTGCGTGCGTTACTGGACGCTATACCTAGCGATACACCATCTGCTGTTTAACTGTCTGTTCAAGCGTTGTGTTTGCTCGAGAACAAAAATAGTGTCAATACTATAGTTTCAAGGCAGCATGTAGCTCGAGCCTCTTTCACAAACCTACATATAGCTATGGTGGTCAGCATCTAGCCAAAGATAAGCAGAAATATAGTGGTGCAAGTAATAGTTAGAAATTAGCTCCTAATGGGTACAATCAATGTATATCTAATATGACCACGGAGCTACCTTCACCCATCAAAGACTTTAGACCAAGCATATCATCTGCAACTTGGCTGGTGACCTCCAGCGGGGTTTACTACCTCACGGCAGTCATAGGCATGCAGGTTTTTTCGCTCCAACCCCAGAACATCACCCTGCTCTGGCTCCCCCTTGGCATTGGCCTAGTCATGTGCGTCAAATTTGGCTGGCAAGCAGTTTTTTGGATTTTTGTGGCTAGTTTTGCCGCCAACCTACCGGGTATGACGACCAGCTCATGGGCATCATCTACTTTTCATACAGTTGTTGCAGGTGCAACAGACGCGCTAACGGCACTGCTAGCAGCATGGCTGTTGCGGCGCAATAGGCTTATCAATCTGGCACGCCCTCGACAACTGTTCCCTTTTTGCTTTTACGTTTGCCTAGTTCCTACAACTGTATCAGCGTGTGTGTTGGCTGTTAATTTGGCGGCAGGTGGGTACATTGCTTGGTCGCAAAGCCCGTTTATAGGCATAGCACTCATTTTGGCAGATAGCCTCGGCATCTTGCTCATTTACCCAATTTTTGCTGTTTGGCGTCTAGACGCAACATCAGTTAATAAAATTTTCTCGTTGGTGCTAGTCATCTTGCTCAACCTCATGTTGATTGCAGCAGCGTTTTATGGCTTTCCTAGTGCAATCTATCTGGTCTTGCCGACGCTATTGTATCTTGCCGCTGCAGGCTACCGCACAGAACATTCTGTTGTACTTTTGATAACCATCGTTGCTATTTTGTTGTTCGCAGCCCGCGGGTTTGGGCCGTTTATGGGGAATACTTCTGAGGATTCTCTTATTAGGCTGATGACCTTTGTCTTTTCCACCACGCTGGTGTCGCAAAGCATCATGTTGCACCGTAGGGAACTTATTGAATCTTCTGAAGCGCGCGAGTTGTGGTATCAGCGGGCCATCCGTGACGGTCTAACGGGACTTTATAACCGCGCTTATTTTTTAGCCCAGCTAGATGACGAGCTAGCACGTAGTGAGAGGGCTAAATCTTCTTTTGTACTAGCTATTATAGACGTAGATTTTTTTAAACAGGTCAATGACCAATACGGGCATCCTTTTGGTGACAAAGTGTTACAAGCACTGGCACGTGACCTTCAGGACTTGGTGCGGAGTGCAGATATAGTTGCGCGCATGGGCGGCGAAGAATTTGCTGTGCTGATGTGCAATGTATCCCTCGAGCAAGCTACGGTTGCCCTCGAGAGATTACGCAGCAAACTTGCAACAGACGGCCTCATGATTGACCAACAGCGCTTTTCAGTTACGGTGAGCATGGGCGCATGTGAAAATAGGGCTCACTCTGCAGAGACTTTAATCAGTGCAGCAGACGAGCTTTTGTATCGTGCTAAGCGGCAGGGGCGAAACCGTCTGGTGACAAATGCTGCAGCCAGTCCATGAGGACATCTTGCAGGTACAGTAGATGGCTGAGCTAACCAAGTATGGCTTTATTATCAAAGCTCGAGGCTACAACCATAAAAAAGACATCAAAGAGCTAAGCTCAGATTACTTTTGCAGCTCTATTGTAGGTGTGGCGACATTAGACGAAGCTTGTTTAGCTGCACAAAAAATGGTTTCAGATGGTATCGAAGTTCTGGAATTATGTGGTGGATTTTCTAGCGAAGATCACAAACAAATTGTGCAGAGCATTAAAGGCAAAATACCAGTGGGTCTTGTGGGGTTCACTGCTGAAGAAAACATCAAACTGAAGATTTTTGTAGACTCGTAGCTATGTGTAAGTCAATTTAGACAGTTCTATAACCTTATCTACATGTTATTAAGCAACATAACCAAACGCTGCAGAAGGATGCTACCTGTGCCTACGATTTTTGACGTAAACTTTGCTTATGTTAACACTGAGTTCTGATGCCATGTCGCTGAGCTCGAGCCGCTAGACAACTTATGGATGCACTCCCTTATCTCCAAGAAATAGCTCTCAAGACTGACGACATAGACTCATTCGATGACTTTCCATTTTCACTGCCGCCTATTGCCTCCATCACCTCGCTTTCTTTTGCAGACAACATCACGTTTTTTGTAGGTGAAAACGGCACTGGCAAGTCCACCCTCATTGAGGCTATTGCCGTTGCCATGGGCTTCAACGCGGAGGGTGGGACCAAAAACTTCAACTTTGCAACCAGGGCAACGCACACCTCGCTCCATGAGTATTTGCGGCTTTCCAAGTCTTTTGCTCGCCCTAAAGACGGCTTTTTCTTACGTGCAGAGACCTTTTACAATGTGGCAACAAACATTGATGAGCTTGACGAAACGCCGGGTAGTGGTCAGATCATTGGCGCGTATGGCGGACGCAGCTTGCACACCCAGTCGCATGGCGAGTCTTTCCTCAGTCTTGTGTTGAATCGTTTTTCGGGTCAGGGCTTGTACATCCTAGATGAGCCGGAAGCTGCGCTGTCACCCTCTCGGCAACTCACCCTGCTAAGTCGCATGAACCAGCTCGTAAAACGCCAGTCACAGTTCATTATTGCTACGCATTCACCTATTTTGATGGCGTATCCTGGCGCATGGATTTACCGCTTCAGCGACCATGGCCTCGAGCAGATCAACTACGAAGATACCGAGCATTACCAGATCACCAAAGCATTCTTAAACAATCCTGAGCCAATGTTGCATGAACTTTTTCGAGATGTTGAGTAGGTATCAAACGTGTTACTTGTGTAGATACCTTGACTTCTATCACCTCAAGACACAATTTTAGTTTGCGTTGTTTGATTTAAGAGCAGATCCAAGAACCGAAGAGAATATGGCCGCATTGTCATAATCCTTGAGTCTGTGGTGTCAAATGGCGTAATTTAGTCTATGCATGCAATCCGTGAAAGAATTGAACAAAAGGTGGGAGTGCCGAATATAGCCAACCTACTTGCGCAGTCACTCAGTGCCACAGATTTACAGTCTTTACTTCTGGAAGTGTATCGGCAGCGTGCAAAGGATAAAACACCTGCTGATGTGCTAAGGGATTACAAACAAAATCGTTTTGTACGTCCTGCAAACGTACATCCCCAAGATTTACATAACGTAGAGGATGTTTTTTACGCACAGATTCCAGATGCTTTTGAGCTTCTTGCGCTGTCTCCTGTTGCACCTTTGGGTACAAATTCTGTTGCGGCCTCTGTTGATCAAAATTGGACGGTGACAACCATACGAAATACAGAAGTTATTTCTGATGCAACCAATGTGCTCGCCCTCGAGTGTGCTACAAGAAGACAAGCTACTACTAAGACGAAAGGGACAAATCTGGAAGCTGTACACCTTGCGGCAAGCCACCGTTTTTTGCGCCCTCAGTTTTACGATAAACCAGCCTTTCTACCCCATTTCCACATGATGTCTTTGTGTAGTGCTGGACGTGATCAAGGTAATTTGGGGTTTGAACTAGCAAGCTTTCTTATGCACTTAGAGTACTATCTGGCATCGGTACAGAAAATTGTTGATGGTTCAGTTACATTGGCGGTCTACATCACAGATTTTCATGAGACTGATCGCTCGAGCTTTCTCGAGAAAGGTCTTTTACATCCCCTAAGCAGCAAGTTTCCTCAAGTGAGTATTGGTTTTGACCCTGAACGAGTGTCAGGAAAAAGGTATTACCGCGATCTGTGCTTTCATATTTATGCTAATCCCGATACAGATGAAGTAATGCAACTTGCCGACGGTGGCTCTGTTGATTGGACACAAAAGTATTTAAGTAATAAAAAAGAGAGGTTAGTTATTAGTGGTATTTCTAGTGAAAGGCTTTGTAGCCTACGCCGAAATGCACAAAACTAGCCACTTGAGGGTACGCGAACTTTATTGCGTAGGTCATTGCCTGTTCACGTAAATTATTAGGAATAACCTGCCGTGAAAATCTTAATTTTAGCAAGTGTTTGGCCAGAACCTAGGTCCTCTGCTGCGGGTAGCCGCACACTGCAGCTTATTCAAGGTTTTTTAGACCAAGACTACACAGTTAGCATAGCTAGCGCTGCGAAACATACCGAGTACGAAGCTGACCTTGAGGCTCTAGGCGTGGATACTCACGCGATTGAACTCAATAGCTCGAGCTTCGATGATTTCATTACTCAATTACAACCTAATATCGTTGTGTTTGACCGCTTTATGACCGAAGAACAGTTTTCGTGGCGGGTTGCTGAGGCTTGCCCCCAAGCTATGCACATTCTCGATACCCAAGACCTCCACTTTTTGCGTGACGCGCGTCGTAAAGCTATCCAAGCAAATCACAAAGACAAAACTGACCTTGACTTGCAAACTGACCTTGCTAAGCGTGAAGTTGCTGCTATTTACCGTGCTGATCTTAGTCTGATTATCTCAGCGTTTGAGTACCGCTTACTGATAGAGGATTTCTCGGTCCCTGAGGTCATTTTGCACTATCTACCTTTTATGCTCGAGCCCCCAACTCAGCAAGCCAAAGCAATACTACCCTCCTTTAAGGAGAGAAAGCACTTCATCAGCATCGGCAACTTTTTACACGCTCCTAATTGGGATGCTGTGTTGCAGCTCAAAACAACCATCTGGCCACGCATTCGTCAAGCATTACCTGATGCAGAGTTACACGTTTACGGGGCTTATCCTCCCCAAAAAGCCTTTGCCCTACACAGTCCTAAAGATGGATTTCTAGTCAAGGGTAGAGCGGAAGATGCTTATAAAGTGCTGCGTGAGGCTCGAGTCTTACTTGCCCCGCTGCGCTTTGGGGCAGGTCTTAAAGGCAAACTCATAGATGCTATGCAGTGCGGGGTACCAAGTGTTACAAGCTCCATCGGTACCGAAGGAATATCAGATGGCGCATGGGCTGGCTTTAGGGAAGATGATATGGCGGCATTTGCCACCAGCGCCATCCAGCTCTATACGGATGAATCCCTTTGGACGCAAAAACAAGCTGTAGGGTTTGAGCTACTAAGCCAGTTTGATAAGGCTAACCACCTGCCCTCATTCTTGCAACGCATTCGAGAAATTCATGACGACTTAAGCTTGCATAGGTCACACAATTTCATCGGTAAAATGCTCCGGCATCACACGATGCAAAGCACAAAGTACATGTCACGTTGGATTGAGGCGAAGAATAAAGCTGTTGGTGAAGACGCATAGGATTGCGTAAGTTACAGGTTGCCACAGCGTTTCAGTCATTTAGATGAAACGCTTGTATAGCTCTTGACCTCGAGCGCGCTTGGGGTACTAGAATCCAGTTTATGACTGAAGCCAATATCGAAATTGATGGACTCACCCCTTCACAGATGGCGCAACAAGCCGATGTATCTATTGACACATTGCATTACTACGAACGTGAGGGATTACTGCAGGCGATTAGTCGTAATGCTAGTGGACACCGTCGCTACAGTGCTACCGATGTTGCTTGGGTGAAAGTTTTACGTTGCTTGCGCGAAACAGGCATGACGATGGAACAACTCAGGACCTATTGCCAACTAGGCGAGCAAGGCGATCACACGCAACCTGAGCGATTGGACTTACTACTGTGCCATCGCAGCAAGGTGGTGCAAAAAATTGAAGCAATGCAGCAATCTTTAGCCCTAGTAGACTACAAGATTAACTTTTACAGGGACGCTTTAAGCAAAAAGGATAAGCAATGAGTTTTGGTGCGGGAACAACATACCCCTATGTACAACTAGGTGATAGCGGCCTATTTGTCTACCGGGTTGGGCTTGGTTCAATGCAGTTTGGCTGGTCAACATCCGAGGCTACAGCACACGACATTATGGATGCTTATGTAGCCAAGGGCGGCAACTTTATTGATACAGCAGATTGTTACAGCGTTTGGTCAGCCCGACTTGGTGGTCCAGAAAATGTAGGTGGCGTTGCTGAAGAAATAATTGGCAATTGGATGAAACAACGAGGCAGTCGCGAGGATATTGTGCTGGCAACAAAAGTACGCGCAGCCATGGGCACAGAGTTTTCTGATCACAGGGGTACGTTTCGTCAGCGCGAAGGTCTGTCTCGCCGCTGGATCATTCGTGCTTGCGAAGATAGTTTACGACGCTTACAGACTGATTATATTGACTTGTATCAAGCTCACTTTATTGATCCTCTAGTGCCTATTGAAGAAACACTGTCTGCGTTTAATTACCTTGTGCAGCAGGGGATGGTGCGCTACATAGGTTGCTCCAACTATAGTGCTTGGCGCTTGATGCAAGCACTATGGGCGGCTAATGTAAACGGTACTGAGAAGTTTATTAGTTTACAACCCGAGTACAGTTTAAGTTCACCTGTGCGCGCTAATTTTGAAGCTGAACTCGCAAGTATGTGTAGCTTTTACAATATTGGGGTTATTCCCTACAGTCCACTTGCTGCGGGTCTACTGACGGGCAAATATCGCCGTAATCAGGCTCTACCAGAAGGTACGCGTGCCGAGGAAAACGCTCAGAACCGTATTAGTGAGAAAAATTGGCAGATTATTGACAAGCTAATTGATATTTCTGAACAAACTGACAGCACACCTGCGCAACTAGCCATCAACTGGGTACGTGCCAAGCCTTGGGTGAGCGCACCGATACTTGGTGCAAACACGCCGGAACAGTTGCTTGAAATCATGGATGGGTTAGATAAGGAATTAAGTGACGAACACTTAGCTGAGCTTGATGAGGTCAGTGATTTTGAGCGTTCTCGTACAACTTTGGAGCAGTAGTAGGAGTTCTAAACTGTGGCTGACTTTAGGTGGCAAAGGCTGTGCTCGAGCTGCTCCTCTAAAGCCCAACCCTGAGTAACTGAGATTGTTCGTCCGCGGTTTACAATGTCTTGCGTGCCTTCAGTTAATATCAACTTCACCTACCAACCCGGAGAGTATGCAAGGGCACTGCGGCATGTTCAAGTCCAGAGGCTCGCCGTCCGACGTGACGTAGTTGTCGCCATCCTGACTATAATTATTGGCGTTTATTTCTGGGTATCTGATGGATTGACGATTTGGGCTGGACTTCTTTGTGGTGTGGGGCTTGTTTTCCTGCTGATGCTCGCCTTTGCTGTATTGGTTACACCTTACCTTGTTGAACGAAGCACGCCCAAACTACGCGAGCAGTACCAGCTTTCATTTGCTGATGAAGGCATTCGTTTCAAAACCACCAGTATAGACGCACATCTTGCTTGGTCCATCTATTCGGTGTGGTGGGACGGACCGGACTACTTTTTCTTCTTCCACGGCAAGCGTGATGTCACCATTATTCCGTTTCGCGTGCTGTCTACTTCTGATGATGCCGCTACCTTTCGTGAACTTGTGACGCACCAACTTGGCATGGCGACCTTGGTCAAACGCTAAAAACGGTTTTAGACTGTGTTGAACTTATCCAAAAACACGTTGCTCTTCCTGATTTATTAAGGTCAACATATCTCTAATGGCAAATCTCGAACATCTATCTATTCTCAGCAAAGGTGCAGACTTATGGAATTTCTGGCGTAACGAGTCTGGTATCAAACATGCTGATTTAAGTAACGCAGATTTGTCTAACACCAATCTTGAGGGAGTTGATCTGACTGCGTGTGATTGTAGTGTTGCAAACTTCACTAGTGCTTTTTTAGTGTCAGCAATTTTAATAGAGGCTGATTTAAGTGCGAGTAATTTTAGCGGGGCAAACCTTACTAATGCTTATTTGAACGAAGCAAATCTAATTGGAGCAAATTTAACCAAAGCTATGCTCACCAATACTAATTTCCACAGTGCAGATGTACGCTATGCGGATTTTAGGTCTGCAACTGTTTCAGGTGTCCGGTACACCAATCTAGATCTCTCACTCACACATGGCCTAGATTCTTGTGTACATATCAGCCCCAGTCATATTGACCAGCAAACCCTAACAAAATCGGGAAAATTGCCACGTGTATTTCTCGAGAGAATTGGTTTGATGAAGTGGGAGATTGACAATAACAAACTATGTAAATCTCGACTTAACAATCAATAGTCATACTTGAAGAAGTTGATTCAAAATTATGCACGTAGATTACGGTAATTCATGGAAGGTATTTTGGTATCAAAACGAGTGACACATGGAAATGCCAAGGTGGCACGTTTTTAGATATTTATGCGGCTAGCTTTAATTCCTGACATACACGGCAATTCTCATTCACTTGATGCTGTCTTACGTGATATTCAACATCAAGGTGACATTGATGGATATGTTTTTACAGGCGATTACTGCGCACTTGGTCATGATCCTGCTGGCGTGCTCGAGCAAATTATGAACTTGCCAAACGCAATCTTTATTCGTGGCAATATGGACCGGTACACGGTCAACGCAGAAGATCAACGACCTCAGCCTGCTGAAGCTCAAGCAAATCCATCACTTGTTCAGTTAACTATCAACGTAGCAAGAAGTATGAGTTGGACACTGGGTGCTGTGAGCGCGCTAGGCTACTACGAATGAATGTGCGATTTACCTTTGGAGTACAGGTTGACACTTCCTGACGGTACACGTGTTCTTTTTGTTCATGCTGCTCCATGTACAGATGATGGTCTTGGCATTCGCCGTGACCAAAGTGATGAAGAATTGGATAGCATCTTAAAAGGTTGTGACGCTGATTTGGTAATTACAGGCCATACCCATATTCCGTTGGATAGGACTGTCAATGGCGTGAGGGTTATAAATTTAGGAAGCCTATCTAACCCTCACATGCCTGATCTTAGAGCGTGGTATGCGTTGTTAACTGCCGATGAGCAGTCATATGCTATTGAGCAACGTCAGGTTGAATACGATGTGGAGGTACTTTTAAAAGCTATTGAAGCGTCATCTCATCCGACACCTGAATTTATCGCTAGCTTTTATCGTCTCAAACAACTTTCAAATATTTTTGTAGACGAACAAATGGTTGAAGATCGCTATAAGCACGATGGAATTGACACTGCACCGTAAGCACACAAAGACATCAAGACGTGCAGTATTGTTGACGACACCTTATGAAAGCAGTCATCTACACACAGTACGGCCCTCCCAAGGTTTTGCACCTCACAGATATCCCCAAACCCACGCTACGTCCTAATGAAGTGCTGGTCAAGGTTCGCGCAACCACGGTGACCATTGGCGATACGATTATGCGGAGTATGAACTTGCCTGTGTCTGGCATGCAAAAACTGCTGGCACGGCTCTACTTGGGCATCCGCAAACCCAAACGGCAAATCTTGGGTATGGAACTCGCTGGTGACATTGAAATTGTTGGCAGTAAGGTGACGCGCTTTAAGCCCGGTGATGCCGTATTTGCCTCTACTTTTGCCACTAACTTTGGTGGCTATGCTGAGTACAAATGCCTGCCTGAAAACGGAGTGCTCGCCCCTAAACCAACGAACCTCAGTTATGAACAAGCGGCGGCTGTTCCTGGCGCTGGCATGACTGCTCTCCACTGCCTCACCAAAGCAAACATTCAACCTGGGCAGCGTGTCCTGATTTATGGTGCGTCTGGGGCGGTTGGCACCAATGCTGTGCAACTTGCCAGCAATCATTTTGGTGCAACCGTAACTGGGGTGTGCAGTGGCAATAATCTGGATCTAGTGACCTCGCTAGGGGCAAGCAAGGTAATTGACTACACGCGGGATGACGTTATCAAGAACGGTGAAACCTACGACATTATTTTTGATGCTGTGGGCAAGTTTTCACCCGAACAAGTGAAGTGGGCACGCGAGCAAGCAGGTGTTTATGTGAATGTCCACAAGGACTCGAGCGGCAGCGACAAGCTCAAATATTTACTTGCACTCAAAGACATAATTGAGGTAGGCAAGTTAACACCTGTGATTGACCGACAGTATCCTCTCGAAGAAATTATCACTGCACACCAGTATGTTGAGCAGGGTCATAAAAAGGGTAATGTTGTCATAACGCTGTAAGCATTAGATACAGGAACCGGAAACGAAAATGTGTACAACAATCGACGATTTAAAAGCTCATTCAAATCTTCCTGGGGCACGGGCAAACCTATCCCTTCTTGTCTCGTTTTCGGAAACCGCATCAATCCAACAGGTGGAAAATTGCTTAGCGTATTGCACGGCTGATGTAGCCAACTC
>JBCCOX010000098.1:0-10920 GCA_039025155.1 Deinococcota bacterium
ACCTCACCTGATAGATTTGCCGTGAGTTGCGGTGCGGCAAGTTCACCCTCGGCGCGAAGTGCCAAGGTGTGGGTGGCATCCGCCAATTCAAACGGTAGATTTAACGCGCCTGACCATTGACCATCACGGAGTTGTAAATTGTCGTCCGTGCTGATGAGGCTGGTGTTGGATAGCTCGAGGTAGAGCCCCGCCTCAGCTAACCCCGCCTCCACCCCAATGCGCTGAGGTGGTACATCCACCGAAACGGGTTCCGTCTGACGAACGGCTGATGTCACCAACAAACCTTCAAGTTGCGGTGAGGCTAAACTGCCTAGCACCGTACCGTCAAAACGCACAGGTGAGGCTGTCAAGGGGTCATCTGAGGTATCTGCTGTGACAGCTAGCCGCAAGCGGGGGAGTAGGTTCCCGGATACATCTAATTTGACGGGTTCTTGCGTGGCAGACAGGTCTAGCGCGAGCTGACTTCCTACCCCACGTAACGCCACATCCGCTACAACAGGTGAACGTGTCGTGATGCCTAACTCACCTTGCCAACGTCGTGATCCCAAGTCGTAATCCAAATTCCCATCCACCACAGCCGCAAGCGGCAAGCCGGGCACAATCTCGCTGAGGTTGGCGGCATTTGCATTGACAGTAAGTTGGGAGCCAGTAGGCGTTTGGCTAAACGTTGCCTGTAAATCATCTGCTTGTAAACTTGCGCTGAGGTTGCCACCTGTGCCGTCCGCTTCTAGACGCACGTCTTGCCACAGAGCAAGCGCGCGGTACGACGGTGTGCCGAGGACATCTGCAAACAGGCTTAGCTCGAGGCTTTCCCCGCTCAAATCCGCAGGTACATCTGCTCCAAATGCGTCTGTAAGCAAGTCTAGCGGCACGCGCCCACCCACTTGCAAGCCGTCCAAGGTTCCCGACACAGGTAAGCTGGCTGTTTGAGTTGGGCTAGCCAGCAAAATCTGCCCAGTTAACTCGCTGGTTGCTGTGGCGCTATTAAACTGCACATCCACCTCTGGCGTGACGGTCAAGTTCTGCACGCGCACAGG
Organism: Deinococcota bacterium; assembly: GCA_039025155.1. GTDB lineage: Bacteria > Deinococcota > Deinococci > Deinococcales > Trueperaceae > JBCCBI01. The sequence goes on from JBCCOX010000098.1 coordinate 1,038, forward strand.
CTGGCGAATGTTGGCGGCGACAGCTAGCCCATTTAATTGGCTAAGTTGTACGTTTGAATCACCCACGGTTGCGCTAACGCCATCTCGCAGACTCCCTGTTAGCGTCCACGGTTGCGCGTCCACGCCAGCGGCAGCTACGCCGGGTAAGATGCCTTCGCCTTGAAGTTGTAAGTTGGCTGGTGTGCCAGCTAAATTGACTGTGCCAAAGTCCGCAAGGGTCACGTCTGCATTGAGTTGGGCTGACGTTACGTGCCCGGTGAGTTGACCTGTTAGTTCCACGGGCAGGTCTGCAACAATGCTGGTTGCAGTAACTTGTAAGGCGTCACCTTGGCCAATGAGTGATCCATCTACAACTTGGTCGTTAATGGTGAGGTCTAGCTCGAGCCCGCCCTCATAATTTCCAGCGCTGTACCCCAACTCCCCAGCCACCTGCCCAGATAAATTCTCGAGTGAAAGTGCATCTGCTAGAGGATTAAGGGGCAAGGTTCCTGTGGTCTGCCAGCGGCCAACTTGCGTGCCAACAACATCCGCGTTGATGTTAAACGTCTCGCCTAAGCTGCTCAAACTCGCCTCAACATTGCGGGTTTGACCGTTTACGTCACTACTTACATCAACGTTCACACCACCCACAAAGCCGCGCAAGTCAGCAGCTTGCGTTTGGGCGTTGACGGTGCCGGACAGGGCTGCACTGCGCGCTAAGGTCACACCGCCCGCTTGAATACCGGCATCCGCAGAAACGTCTACCACCAACGCCTCTGCTGGGCCGCGCACGCTCGCCCGCAAACCGGGTGAGGTGAGGTCGTCACGGACACTTTCCACGCGCAAATCCATTTGTAGGTTGGTGAGAATGTCCCCGAGACTCGTCGTCACTTCCCCACTAGCAACAACAGGCGTGCCAGAAAGCGTGAGCGCATAATCATCTAACGTGGCGTCAACGCGGTTGCCGCCAATGCGCGCGTTAACATGCTCATCTACTACAGACACACGCAAGTCGTTACCAACCTCAGCGCGAACGTCTGCTTGGATGTCGCTGAGGTTAACGGTTGCCGTGCTGATGTCGTCTGTTTGAAGTTGTGCGGTTGTGGTCACTTGCCAGCCTGCTGCTGAGTGCGTCAGGTTAACCTCGCCATTGGTCATAGCAACTTGACCGGATAATGGTGGGGCTAATGAGGTTGGCGAAAGGTTGACCTCGAGGCTTCCCCCATCAGCTAGTGAAACCTGTCCTGTTAACCTCAACGGTCCAAGTTGCGCGCTAATGTCATTCACTGCGCCAGCTTGCCAACGCCCTGACAGTTGTCCGTCAAAATTACTGGCGACAGATGGTACTTGTACACTGTCCACTTGCAAGGTGAATGGCAGGTTGTCCAGTGTGCCATCGGTTGTAAGGGTTGCGTTAACAGGTGAGGTTAGGCCGGGTGCTGTGAGGGAAGTTAGCTCGAGCCGCCCTGCAATAGCCGCCCCACGCAAGGTCACATCTCCACTAAGTTGCTCACCTAAATTGGTGTCAGCATTAAGTTGTGTGCGTAACCCAAACCCATCAGCCACATCATCAAGAACATTTGCCTCGAGGTTGAGGTCAAGTTGCCGTCCGATGGCATTTCCGGCAATGTTGCCTGTTAACCCGCCTGTGAGGGTGTCTGTTTGCCTAAAGCGTGCTTCAAGTTGACCGGAGAGGTTGTTGGCAGTAGCAGCGGAAAAGTCCTCGAGCATCACCCTCGCCAACCCTTCTAAGCCACCTACCGTGGGCGTCACATCTGCCCGCAGGCTTGCGCCGTCTAGCTCAGCAGTTAGGGATGCATTTAATCCAACACCGTCTGTCACGTCACTGTCAAACCTAGCGTTACCCGAAAGTGTGTTGATGGGCTCTCCAAAGGCCTCACCTGACCCGTTTAAGCTTAAATTAGCTTGGACTTGCTCCCAGCCGGATGCATCTGCTTGCAGGTTGAGGGTTCCAGATAGAGCATCAGCAAGACTGGCTAGCTCGCCAACCTCAGCTAAATCTGTAGCGAGTTGGGCGCTAGCTTGCCATTGTTCTGCAGTGAGGTCGGCATTGGCAGTTAGCTCGAGCCTCCCCCCCAACACATCCGACGTAAGCGTCGTCGTGGCAACATCATCCACAAACGTCACGGGGCCTTGAATGTTATCTAAAACAAGCGTTTGCCCGCCTGTAGGTAACACAACTTCGCCGCCGTCTAAGCGCACATCTGCACGAATGTCGTCTTCAATAACAGTGACATCTCCCGAGAGCGTGCCCGCGTTGATGCCCTCAAACCACGGTCTCGCTAGCCGTGCGTCAGCGCGAATAATTTGCCCGTTAACCGTCAGTGGCGTGAGGTTGACATCTGCTTGCAACTGCGCGTTGCCCTCGGAGGTTGCTAAGGTGGTTGCCACTTGTAAGCCATCATCAATTTCGGTGACGGTGAGTGAGGTGAGCGCAAGGTCTGGCACATCAAAGGGAATGTCGTTAACGCGCACCGAGATATCATCTACTTGCACGTTTTGAATCACAGGGCGAATCGGTGGAGCGCTACCCGAACCACCCCCTTGAAACTGCTGGGCGGCAAAAGTTTGTACGTCTGCCACGTCAACGTCTGCTGTTAACCCCGAAATCCGTAGCGATATGGGTAACTCGCGGCGCAGTAACCCTAGCAGGTTGTAAGCAAGCCGAGCGTCATCAAGGCTGGCGTCTAAGCCGGGGGCTGCCAGCGACACATCACGCAACTGGATTCCGGTGAGAAGATGCCCGCCACTGCCACCATAATCTAGGGTGATGCCGGCGTCCTCAGCCGTGGTTTGCGCGAAGTTGAGCACACGCGCACGCACAACGGGTAAAGCTGGCACAACCACCAGTGCTACAACGAGTAAGCTCATAAGAACAAGAAGTAGACGAATGACAAAACGTCCAAAACGCTGCAGGATGGTCACGATATAGCTGAACTTTCTGTCATGAACGTGGTTGCGTCACGTGATGCCTACACTGTTGATGCTTGTGACGTTGAGTGTTGTGACATTGAGTGTTGTGATATTGATACTTGTGACGTTGATGAGATGTTGGCTGCGTCCACAGACGCGGTACGTACATGTTGACAGATTACCTCGAGTTCTCAGCAAACTCCCATCATCAACAAGCTTGCTCAAATGCCTTACACAGGTTTAGCATGAGGCTGTGTCTGACCTTAAACGCATGACCGTACTCATAACTGGTGAGGTGCAGGGCGTGGGCTACCGCGCGTTTGTGCAGCGCCATGCCAAAGACCGTGATATTAGCGGCTACGCCGAAAACCTAGACGACGGCCGGGTTGAGGTTGTTGCCGAGGGCTACCAAGACGACCTCGAGCAACTCCTTCACCAACTCAAACGCGGCCCTGCCCACGCCGAGGTGACGGCAACCGATGTGAGCTGGACAGATGCTTCTGGGCTGGATACGTTCCATGTCTACTAACTTTCAACACGAGGTTTCTCCGTTATCAATATCTGAACTTGAAACTGTCCCCGGTGTCTTAGGTGATATTTCTCGCGAACGCGCTACCGACTATACAGGCAAACCAACCTCAATGAGCCTTGATAGTGGTTTATTACGCCCGAGTTTATTTGAGGCACTTAGTGCGATGAACGAACTGAGCATCATTGCGGAGGTCAAGCAAAAAAGCCCGTCTAAAGGCAATATTGCCAAGCTTGATCCAGTTGAGGCTGCGTCTGCTTACTACCGAGGGGGCGCGTCTGCCATCAGCGTCCTTACTGAGCTGCGTCATTTTGGGGGCAAGCTAAGCCATTTGGAAGCGGTCAGTAGGTCGTTGAGTATTCCCACGCTGCGCAAAGATTTTGTGGCGCATCCCTTGCAGCTTTTTGAGGCAAAGCAGGTGGGTGCGAGTGCTGTGCTTCTCATTGTGGCAGTTTTAAAAGAGCACACGGCACAGTATGTGAAACTGGCGGAGCGGCTCGAGCTAGATGCCCTTGTTGAAGTTCATGACGCTGCCGAGTTAGATGTGGCTCTGGCTGCAGGTGCGAGCATCATTGGCGTGAACAACCGGGATTTACGGACGTTAGAGATTGACCTAACTAATGCACCCAAGTTGATTGCTCGAGCTAAATCTGCTGAGTTTAAGGGCTTACTCATCGCTGAATCTGGCTACCGCACGGATGATGATTTAGACAGCGTGCGCGACCTCGCTGACGGTGTGCTAATTGGTACGTCGCTAGCTGGGAGTGGGGATTTAGAAGCGGCTGTACGTGCGTTGGTGTAACTTAAAGCTAAGCGGTAGATTTACAACTAGGTATAAAGAAATTGTAAAAAATATTAATAAATTTGACATCATTGACCCTAGTGCCTAATCTAAGCGTAAAGAGAGGGTCATATGAAACATACACTGACTATCTTGACAGCACTCATTTTGGTTAATGGTTGCTCTAGGTCTAGACCAGATTCTGATCCAATTGGGATTTTTGTGAATGGTGATTTTAACCCAATTAGTCAGCGGCTCATTGAGTTGCCAGAACCATTTCAAACGTCTGTAAATGCTCTTGCTGTCTCGAGCTATCAACCACGTGTTGATGATTACCCGGTAACAGTTTTTGTCTTCAGTGAGTTAGATGCCTACTTGACAGAGCAAGGGTTAAGCAAACGAGCGTTCTTAGCAAGCCCCAAGCTAGATGATTTTGTCAGTACAACGATGCTTATGAATCAAGACATTTATATGGAACTTTATACTGAAGACATTCCTACTCAGCAACTTAAAACACTTACAGGGGATGTGTTTGCCGCTTCCAACCGTGTCAACATTCGGGATTTTACGATAGAAGGCAACCGCCCCGTTGACAAATTTACCTTTGAAGTTGGTGAGCAAGAGGTGACCTGTGTAGTCCACGTAATACGTACACCAAGCTTTGCAAGTGCATCACGTTGTGAGACTACGCACCCCTTTGTTGAGTTTGATTGGTAACGGGTTGCTAGGGCGTGTCTACCTCTGCTAACTCTGCAGCTAAACGGGCAGCTTCGCCGGCAAAAAACTGATAACTGCTGTCGTCTGGCATAAGTTCTAGCGCACGGGCGTAGTGCTCAGCGGCTACAGCGTAGTTGCTGCGGTCAAAGGCAATGCGCCCTAGCCAGCCCCAACCCGCGGCTGCGTCCGGGTTTAAGCGAACAACCTCGTTAAACGCAGCTTCAGCAGCCTCTAAATCGCGGGTTTCGTATTGCTGAATACCCGTTGCTAGCGCACTACCGGCACCTTCACCCAAGTTAAGCTGACTGCTGTTGAGTTGACTGCGCGCTAGGTTCAGGAAATAGCGGGCGCGTTCATCGTCTGGATCGCGGGCGATGACCTCTTCCCAAGCGGCAATAGCAGCCTCAAAGTCACCTGCTTCTTGCAAACTGCGCGCGCGCCAAACACGCGCTTCTTGGTAGTTACCATTGGCATTTACAGCCTCAGCAAAGGCACTCGCGGCAGCGACTAGGTCACCTTGGTTGTAGCGCGTTATGCCCGAGTCAAACGCGCGTGCGGCTGTAACGCCCCACGTCACCTGTCGCTCAGCCACAGTCACAAAATACTGAGCCCGTTCATCACGTGGGTCAAGATCAAGCACGCGCTGCCAGCTCGCTAGGGCGGTTTCAGCTTGGCTTAGCTCGAGCGCCGTCCTTGCGTGCCACACCCAAGCATCTTTAAAGCTGTCGTAGTTAAGTGTTGCAGCTTGAAAATGCCCCAAAGCAGCCTCGAGCTGGCCTGATTCGTAGGCTTCTAAACCGCTGTAGAAACTGTCGCTGGCGGGCACACCTACAGCCAAGCGCTGTTCCGTTCGGGCCAGAAAATACTGTGCGCCCTCGAGCTGCCTACCGGCTGCTTCTTGCCAATACGGTAAAGACGCACCCAACTCACCCAGTTCAAAGTGAATACGCGCTAGGTAAAGCAGGGCACTATCTGCCTCTGGGTTAAAGATAAACGACTCGAGGTAGTACTCTAGTGCGCCCGTGTAGTCTTGTGTTTGATAGCGGGCAAAGCCAAGTTCGTTGAGCGCATTGGTGAGTTGCGCTGTCACGGTGTCAGTGCGCTCCCCGCCAGCGTCTAAATACCTAAGCCAGTACTCTCGGGTGCGGGCGTCCCAACTGATGGTGTCATAGGTCTCTGCTAAAAACGCAAGTACCTCGAGGTTGTCAGGTTCAAGTTGCCTAGCTTGTTCAGCACGCTCGAGCGCGTCTTGCCAAAGGGCTTGGTCATAGTTGTACTCTGTACCTGCGTAACGCTGCCGAGCTTGTTCAGCTATGTCACGCGCGTCTGCTAACAAACCCTCAGCGCTGGTAGGTTCGTCGAACACAACCCGCTGGGCATGTGTACTCTGTAAGCTCGACATATGTAAACCTATAAGTAACAAGGCTAGCTTGCAGAGTACTCGAGCCCTATCACCTAATTGTTGAAACGTCATCTAACATCAACCCCAATCACTTCAATGATGCCTAAAGTGACAACGTAATTTACAACGAAATACGATTCTATAAGATTTCTTAGTAAAATGGCTAATTCACGTCAAGCGTCATAATTAACTCTTGTAGGGCATCTACATCTAGTCGGTAGTGACCGCGCGTCCCTTCTAAGATGCCATCTCGTTTGAGTTCGGCCATCGCCATGGACACACTCACCCGAGTGGCCGTGACCATAGAGGCGATTTCTTCGTGTTTGAGGGCCGTTTCTAGGTGATACCAACCTGTACCGTTTTGGTCAGCATGTTGCCCTACGCCAAAACGCCGCACTTGCTCGAGCAAGACCTTAGCCACCCGGTACTTTACAGGCGCATAAGAGTCACCTAGTTGTTCGTAACAACCAAAAAGTTGCTCTGCTAACACCTCTGCAAACCCAAGCGCAAAGTTAGGTGCTTCGCGCACCACCGCTAAAAATTGCTCGCGGCTTATCGGGCAGGTGCGCGCGTCGGTAAGGGCCACGGCATCTGCCCGGTAATAGGTTTCTGCCGACAAAAAGGCTTCGCCAATTAAATCTTCGTGACCGCAGACTGCCAAGATACGTTCGTTCCCCGTGGGTGTTACCGTCACCAATTTAACTTGACCGTCAGCAACAATATGCAAGTGACTTGCCGGGTCACCAGAATGAAAAATCACGTCTCCCTTACCAAATTGGCGACTTGGACAAATCTTGTGAAAGACATCCCAGTCGTTATCGGTAAGACGGTTGGTCATCCCGGTATCGGTAACAAACCACGGTTTCATAAATATGCTCCCTTGTTGTAACTGCGGCACAACTTGCTGCGGTATCAATTGTTATTGCCTGATGTGCTGATAGATGATCTTTAACCCGTCCGCGTTAACCTCACCTAAGTCCTCTTGACAGCCAGCTAGTCTCCTCAGTCTTTTAGATGAGATGTATCCATCAACACGATATTTCCCGCCGTGTAATCTAGTTTACCGATTCCTATTTCTACAAGCCGTAATGCAATAGCACGATGATGACAGTATGAAGCCGTCCTCATGTCTTGAGTACCCGCATGGTTTGCTAGGGCCAGTACGGTTTGATGATACGTATATGTGGTTCTCTTTGAGTTGTTTAGTAAATCTGAGGCTTTTAGTAGAGCTGGCGGTCACCCAAAGGCTCGAGCAAGGCTTTGCGCATAACCCGCTCAGCAAGTCTAGGACTGCGCCTGCTTAAAAAGGCTGCCAGCCGGTTGTTAAACCCCGGTATCAAGTGATGTTGACGGGTTTGCACGGCCGCAAAAATAGCTTTTGCTAATACTTCTGGGCGCATGCGGCGGCGCTCGCGGCGGTTATTGGGGCTATAGCGGTGGGCGTGCGCGGTGCGAGTAGGCCCCGGGTAAACCGTGAGTACATGTACAGGTTTATCTGCAAGCGCCACCGATAAATTGCGGGCATAGGCCACTAAGCCGTCTTTACTCGCCGCATACGCAGCCGCCCCCGGATAACTTACAAAGTGCGACAACGACGACATAAACACAATTGTACTGTGGGGCTTAAAACGGTCTTGCTCGAGCAACGCTTTGGTGAGTAACATCGGCGTTAACAAATTAAGACCGATGACCGCCTGTTGTTTGTCTAGGGGCAAGGTTTCAAACCGTCCTACGGCATTAATACCCGCGTTGTGAATTAACACGTCAATGTCAAAATCGAGCAAGTCAACCGTTTTTTGAATGCCCGCGTCCGTTGCCAAATCAGCCACAATAAACGACACGTTATCTGCAAAACGCGCAAGCGACTGACTTGTTACTTCTGCATCCTGCAGGTTGATGTCTATGCCAACCGGGTCATAGCCCTGGGTTGCAAAACTGTGTAACAGCGCCGCGCCGATACCGCTTGCCCCACCTGTGACAACGCACTTCATAGTGAAGACTCTTCTGATGCTGGTGTTTTTGAAGATGTTTTTTCTGCTGATGTCTTTGTTGTTGATGTCTTTTTAGAAGATGTTTTTCCTGTTGATGTCTTTTTAGAAGATGTTTTTCCTGTTGATGTTTTTCTTGCTGATGTTGTTTCTGACAACGACGTTTCTGACGATGATATTTCTGGGGAGGGCGTTTCTAGTGATGCTTGTTGAGGTGTTGCTTGTTCAGACAGGCTTGGCACGGAGGCTAACTCTTTAGAGGCTAACTTTGCTGTCGGGTTAGCTTCATCAGGAGCGTCCGCAGCCTGCGCTGCTTGTGCTGCGCCTTCAGCCGAGGTATCTTCTGAGGCTCGAGCCTCATTGAGCATAGAATCAGCGGACCCAGGGTTAGCAGCTAGCTGTTTTTCGTTTGTGCGCGCTCGAGCCCGTATGCGCCAGCGCATCACTGTTTCTAGTACCCCACCAAAATAACGCCCAAAAAACCGAATCAGCCTGTTTGTGCGCCCAATGGTCACGTCAAAACGGTCTTCTGCAATTGCTTGCATAATCTCCCCTGCAACCTCAGCCGGCGCAGCAAAACGGCTCAGGTCAAACTGGCCTTCAGGCACACCACTTTTGCGGTGCATGTCGGTGCGCGTTGCACCAGGGTGAATCACCTGCACATGAATACAGTCATGACACTCGCTGGCAATATTGCGCGCAAGCCCGTCGAGTGCAGCTTTACTGGCGCTGTACACGGCATAGTCTGGGGTTGGCAAATTGGCAGCAATGGAGCTGATAAACACCAAGCGCCCGTAGCTAGCTTTTAAATGCCCTAACAAGCCTTGCGACAGTGCTAACGGTGCATAAAGATTAACCTGCAACAGTTCTTTGATGCTGTCCGTGGGTTGAGTTTTTAAATCGCCGTAATAGCCTAGCCCCGCACTGTGAATGACAACATCTAAAGATGTAACGTCTCTGGCAGCTAAAAATGCCGTCACCTTGTCCATGGCAGCTATTTCAGTAAGGTCAACTTGGCAGTAGCTTTGCTCATTAAAAAGTTTCGGAGGCAGTTCCTCCAAAGCTTTGCGCCCCAGCAAGAACAAGTTGGCACCTTTAGCCTGAAAGCCTTTGGCAAGTTCTAAACCCAAGCCGCTGGTCGCACCAGTAATGAGGACGCGCGTCATAGCAAACATCTTATACCATTTTCGCCCCCAACTTAACCCGCGTAGTTTCCAGACAACACTTGCCCTCTTACCCACCTAGACACAGACAGCAGGTCCAAAACAAGTATTGATTTTGAAGGCGAGACCAGACAGCACGCCGAATACGGTAATTGCACGCCGCCTGTCAAGCTGAGATTTTAACTCGCGCGAGTGCAGACGCAATTACTGCCGTTGAAAATATTTTAGAAGGTATTGAAAGTATTTCTGATACCGATTCCGACTAAAAGCTGTATAAAGTAGAGATGACGAAGATGGGTAGACCAAGTGTGGAACTGAAGGTGCAGCATGAGGCGGAAGAGCTTAAAGCAGCGTATCGAGCGTCTAGCGATGCCGTGGAACGCAGACGCA
>JBCCOX010000099.1:0-10874 GCA_039025155.1 Deinococcota bacterium
CGTCAACACCGTTATTTTGAAAGTAGAAAATTCTCGAGTGCTACAAAAACCTGCCCACGACAGCCCGCACACGAATGTTCTCACTCACGTTTTTAACACCCGGTAATAAACAGCAGATGCCGCGCACAATTAGGTCAATCTTTACACCTACCCGCGACGCCCGGTAGAGCGCGTGAATCACTTCGGGGTCAACCAGCGAGTTCATCTTGGCAAGAATACGCGCGGGTTTACCTTTTTTAGCGTGGTCAGCTTCGCGCTCAATGGCTGCAATAAGATTGATACGAAGTGTTTTGGGCGCTACCCAAAGTTTGCGCCACGTTTGCTGTTTGGAAAACCCGGTGAGATAGTTGAGCATTTCAGAGGTGTCTGCCGTAATGTCTGGATCGCAGGACAGCAACGCCATGTCGGTGTAGAGGCTGCTGGTGCTGGGGTTGTAGTTACCCGTACCGAGGTGAACGTAACGGCGAATTTCATCGCCTTCGCGGCGCACAATTAAAAGAGTTTTGCAGTGGGTTTTGAGTCCCACCAGCCCATAAACCACGTGAACGCCAGCCCGCTCTAGTTCACGCGCCCAAACGATGTTATTGGCTTCGTCAAAGCGCGCTTTGAGTTCAACCAAGGCGGTGACCAACTTGCCGTTACCGGCTGCTTTGGCTAGGGCTGCCACCACTGGCGAGTTACGCCCTACCCGGTAGAGGGTTTGTTTGATGGCCAGCACGTCTGGGTCTTCAGCAGCTTGCTCGAGCAGATTCAGCACCGCATCAAAACTGTGAAACGGGTGATGAATAAGAATATCCTGCTCACGAATGGCCGCAAAAATATCAGCTTGTCCCCAGTACTCACTCGGCATGTGGGTATGAAAGGGTTTAAAGCGCAATTTGGGAATATCTAGTTGCGCCAGTTGCATAAAATCGCTGGCGTTTAAGTGGTTGGGTATCTCGTAGACATCGCGCTCATCTAAGCCTAAGGTATCGCGCAGATAAGCTTGCCACGAGGCGGGCATAGTGCTCATGACCTCGAGCCGAACTGGGTTGCGCCAGCGGCGTTTGCGGACTTCATCTTCAATGACTTGCAAGAGGTCGTCTGCTTCGTCTTCGGCAATATCAAGATCAGCATTGCGAGTGACCCGAAACCCGTAGACCCGTAGTAATCTATGACCGGGAAACAAGGTCTCTAAGCGCGTTTGAATAATATCTTCGAGCAAGGCAAAACGGTACTGCGCATTATCTTGGGCAGGCAAGCGCACAAAGCGCGGCAAAATACTGGGAATTTGCACCACCGCGTTGCGGCGCACGTTGTCGTCTAGGTCGCACAGCTCAAGTAACAGCGAAAAACTGAGGTTGGCAAGGCGTGGAAAAGGATGCCCAGAATCTACCCCAAGCGGCGTTAAGACCGGGAACAACTCACGCTCAAAGTAGTCGTCTAGCACAGCCAAGTCGGCGGCTTGCCAAGCGTCTTGCGGCACGATCACCAGACCTTGCTCCTCGAGGGCAGGTAGCACTTCTGAACGCAACATACGGCGCTGTTTTAGGACTTGGGCATGAACTTTTTTGGCAATGGCATTGAGTTGCGCGAGCGGCGTCATGCCGTCGGCAGGTGGGGTCATGACCCCAGCAGCAAGTTGCTCTTTAAGGCCCGCATAACGAATCATCATAAATTCGTCTAGGTTACTGCTAAAAATAGCTAAAAACTTGAGGCGCTCGAGCAGCGGATTACGGCTGTCACTGGCTTCCTCGAGCACGTGGGCGTTAAAACTCAACCACGACAGCTCGCGGTTAATGTATAACTTGGGGTCGTTCAAACTCACTGCTGCCATTCTCGAGCTTACCAAACCCTCGCTAGCTATAGCGTGTTATACGGATTCCGATTGGAATCGGTATTATGCCGTGTGTACCGTAAGCCTAGCTAGAAGCTTTCTGGCAGACGCAGGCTGTCTGTCAACATGTCACGTGCATGAGCTTGGGCTAGCCAGTTGACCATGCGCCCGTAGTCAGCAACACCTGCCTCAACACCTTGGCTGCGTAAGTAGCTGTCGTAAACGCGCACCTGCGTGCGTTCAAACCAGCGGGGCATGCGGTAGCGGGTGCTGATAGCACGCCGTTCGTCCATGTCGGTAAGCGCCTGCGCCGGCAACTGTTCATAAAGCTCCCGGTAGCTTGCCTGCGGTAAGCGCCACGCAAGCTGGCCAAATAACCTGAGCGCGCTGCTGTAGCGCATCAGGGGGTTGTCTGCACGGAGCCCGGCTAGCGCCGCCAAAAAATCTGCATCTGCTTCGCCAGCGTAGCCTGCAAGATGCACAAACTCGTGCAAGCTCACCACGAGGCTGTAAGGTGCGGGCAGTGCGCTGTCCACGTGGGCTTCTAACAACCACGGCGAAATGACACCCACAGCATTACCACTGATGATCAGAAACCCCGGCAGCATATATTTGGGCCGTTGGGGCAGGGTCACGTGCTGCTGGCTTAGTTCCCAGATGACAGTTTGTAATGACAGCCGCCCGGCCTGCAAGGCGGCATCTAGCTCTCCAGGTGTGCGCGACCCCGCATGGGGGTAGGTTTCTTGAATGACACCTAAAAGATACTCACTCAAGGCCTGTAGGTCATCTTGACTAGCCTGGTAATCGCTAAGACCCAGCACATCTTCAACGGCAAGGCGGTTATAATTGAGCCCCCAGGTGAGCAAAAAAAGCCCTGCGATGATGACGAGGCTGGTGATGAGCCGCTCGAGCCACATGAGTAGCCAAGTCAATAATGTTATGCGTTTGCGACCTGTTTGCTCGAGTCCTGTCTGCTCGAGTCTCGTTTGCCTGTAGTGACGCCAACTGCGCACCATGCTGACGACCAACACAACCGGTAGCATAATCAGCAAAGCCCCCGTCATTGAAACCGGCACAGCACTCGTGATAGGAATAAGCACACGGGCAATCTGCAGATAAATGCCCGTGCTGTAAAGTCGTTCCGTCAATCTAGGTGATACAGGTAAGAACAACCAGCTAGCGATACCAGCAGCGAGTAAGAGGGTCAACCCTCTCACCAACCAACGCCACGTTAAACGCCGCCTCACAGGTACAGGTATTGATGCCATGTTAAGACGTTAGCACATGATTAGAAATTGTGAGAAGCCCACCAGGTTGCTCGAGCTAGGTCCTTACCATGTCCTAGAAAGCAACCCTAGCCAGTTCTGATAAGCAAGTTTGCGCAGGGCGGTGTCGTCGTAACCGCGTTCAGCAAGCACCTTCAGAAGTTTAGGTGTCCCCGTTACATCGCCAATGTCCTGCGGCACGGTAGCACCATCAAAATCTGACCCTAACCCCACGTGGTCAATGCCCAGTTTGTCCACCAAGTATTCAATGTGGTCAGCCATGACAGAAAGGGGGGTATCGGTGTTGTTTTTGCCGTCTTTGCGCAGAAAGTTGACGGCGTAGTTTAAGCCGACCATGCCGCTCGAGTCCTTCACGGCTGTCAGTTGGTCATCAGTTAAGTTGCGCGTAGTTGGGCACAGTGCGTGTACGTTCGAGTGGGTTGCTACCAGCGGCGCGTCCGATAACTTGGCGACATCCCAAAAGCCTTTTTCATTCATGTGAGACAGGTCAATCATAATGCCCAAACGGTTACAGGCTTTCACAAGCTCTTTACCTGCTTGGGTGAGGCCGTCACCGGTATCTGGTGAACCGGGGAATTTAAACGGCACGCCTTCAGCAAAAATGGTTTTACGGCTCCAGACAATCCCCAGTGAACGAAGCCCAGCTTGATAAAAGACCTCGAGCGCGTCCAGATTACCGTCTATGGCTTCAGCACCCTCCATGTGCAGAATCACTGCCAAGCTGCCTGTATCTAAGCAGGTGTTGATGTCGTTGACAGTACGGACAACCGTAACACCACCCTTTGAGCTGCGCTCGAGCTCAAACAAAATTGCCATCATGGCAAGCGCTTGTTGTTGGGAATACCCTAGCTCGAGGGGTTCAGGCAGGGGCACTTCAAAGCTATCTGTGCTAGGAAGCTTAAATGGCGTAGGTTTTTCAGCAGGTACGTACACTGCAAAAAACCCACCTACAAAGTTACCCTCTTTGGCTCTTGGTAAATCAATATGATGACTATCGTTGTGCTCAAAAAAGTCATATGGGCGTGCAGGTTTGTCCTCGCTTATCGCATCTTGCGTGCTTTCTGGCGCAGTTTGGTGCTGGCGAGACTTATGAATGAGGAGTAAGGTGTCATTGTGGCCATCAAAAATGGGAATATCTTGCAGATTTGGCATCGTTTGATTATGACACTGTTTTGCTAGAACACTGTTTTGCTAGAACCCTGTGTTGATGCTGGGAGGAGGCTGTTGACGGCCACGTTTAGCTCACGTCAACTTCGCGCCTTGACCCAAGCAGCGCACGAAACTCTCCATAATTGCGCCGCAACTTAGGCAACGCCACCAGCACCCTTTGCGGTAAACCCGCTAAGGTCGTTGATAAACACCCGACTAACAAGTTTTGTGAGAAGCAGTCCGGGCACTTACGTTTGTGTCAAGCTCATTAGTAACGTCGGACATTGAGTTTAACCAATTGAGTTTAACCAATTGAGTTTAACTAAGTGGAAGGGGTTCACAGGCTGCGGATGCTCGAGCTACTTATAATTACCCCTTAATCACTTGCCATACCCACAGGTGTTTGGTCAAAGGTGTTCGTCTGCTCGAGCCGCAACTTGTCTGCCAAGCGTCCTTCGGGTAGGGTCACATCTGCATAGGTAATCGCTGTATCTTTGGGGATATCGCGCACCAGCACACAACCCTCAGCTAGCCCAATTGGTAGCAAGTTTTCATACGCTGTCACATCCGCGCGTTCACACTCACCATAGGTCAAATAGCCACCTAATTCGTCCAGTGTTTCACCTGCTTTGAGGTCACGCTTAGCTAGGGTGATGACCTCAACGTAACTTGCGCCTAGGGGTTGCATTACAGCATCGTTAAACAGCACCGCCCGCGCTGCTGACAGGGGCGCTTCAAAATGACACAGGTGATAGGGCGTGTAAAAACTGTAAAGCGGGCCCTCACCTAGTTTGTAGAGGTTGAGGTAGTGCTGCTGTTTGGGGTCGTCATGACTGGCAAACACAAACACGCCGGGGCTGGGTTTAGCGCCCACCACATAATCCACAATGCCACCCAAGCGTTCGAGCATTTCTACGTCATAGAGTTTGGTGGCTTCATCAATATGGGTTTTAACGTCGTAGCCCAACATGCCGCGTTTGGCAACGGTCATACCTGTAGCGTTGGCAACAATAGCTTGCTCAAACGAAATTTTGGTACCGTCTGCAAAGGAGGTAACCATGTAAGGATTTTGCCCCCAGCGTTTGGCAAAGCCTTCCTGAGTTGTTGGGTTGCGGTAGGGGTCTTGAAGACCTTTGATATTGCCACACAAACGCGGGGTAAGCCCGAGGCTCTTCACAAAGCGGTACAGGTTCATTTGTACGCCCGGCTGGTCACCATCACAGCCGCTCACAATCACACCAGCTTTGTCCGCATGAACTTTAAGAATTGGGCCCAAAGTGCCGTCTAGCTCAGCATTCATTAAAATCATGTGTTTGCGGTGGCCAATGGCTTCCATCGTCACCTGCGCGCCAAACTCAACCGCTCCGGTGACTTCAATCAGTACGTCAATGCTGTCTGCACGGCAAAGCAGCAAGGCATCATCAGTGACGGCCGGGTGACCTTGTTCAATGGCGCTGTTGAGCGCATCCAAGGTTGATACCTGCTGGCTTTCCAAACCAGCTTCTTGGTAAGCTGCCGCCGCTTTTTCCACATGACGGTTGCTGATGGCCACAAGATCCATACCAGCTACAGAGTTCACAATTTGATTGGCGATTCCGCGCGCCATAAAGCCCGCGCCAATCATGCCAACGCGAACTGGGGTGTGCTGCTCAGCCCTAGCTTTGAGGGCATTATCGACAATGATCATGGTTTACCTCACAGTTTATACACATCAGCTAGTCTCCAACACTGCTGGTTAAGTAACTAGACCCACCACATGTAGCTGACGCACCTCAGGCAAGTGTGTTTAATACCAAGTCCGACTGGAACGTAATACGCCCTTCAAAAACTCTTGTAGAGCTTAATCAGAATCCGTATCCGACCCTGAAAATCAGGCAGAGTGTAGCATGCTCGAGACATGGCTCAATGTAAGAGTTCCTTACATTAGCTAGGACTCTATAAGATCAAGTGCACTTTAAAGACGTGATTCCCTGCAAAGACGTGATGTTATGCAAAGACTTGATGCCCTACGTGGCTACACTTGCGTTCCAATATACGCACTACAGCGTGACTAGTGCGTACCAGTTAAAAACTTAGTAGCTGCGGTTTAAGGCCTGCCACCCTTGGCTAAGTAGCCGCCACAACCGCGCTTGAAGCCGTTTAGACAGGGGCAAAGCAAGGATGGCTCGAGCAGCTTGCACATCTGCACCTAGTTTATCTGCACCTAGTCTATCTGCACTTGGTCTAGACGCAAGGGTCATAAGCTCTGCAAGCAGCGTGCTAGCTTGTTCAAGCTCAGCAACTTCAAGTAACTTAAACAGCAAGCGTTTACCGCGTTCGTAGATGTTGCGCTCGAGCGTCTCCATCATTTGCGGACTAGCAACCTCGCGCAGACCGCTGAGTAATTTGTACTCTTCTTTTAACCGCGCAATGATATTTTTTTCGCTGGTGAGCGCTTGCCCATGTTTACGCACGTAGACAAGGGGTTCAGGGTGAAAGTAAGCTAGCCCCCCCCGCGTCAGTATCTGTGACCATAAGTGATAATCCGTGGTGAGTGGCAGCGCATCATAATAAGGGTCGTCATAAGGATAGTAGGCTAAAAACTGCGTTTTATTCACAAACGCGCCTTGAAACGGAATGTAGTTACGGTGATACAACTCGCGTAGTGTCCGGTGCCGCCCTTGAGGTGGCAAGATGTCGCCAAACAACTCGGTAAAGGTCCCATACACGTCAGGGGTAGCAGGGTTCCCCTCGGGATTATCTTCAAAGCGGTAGCCATCGCAGTGGACAAAGGTTACTTCAGGATGGCGTTCAGCAATATCGAACAGGCTAGCGAGCAAGGTTTCATCCCAGTAGTCATCAGCAGGCAGCCCAATAAAATAGCGGCTGTCAGGGTGCATTGCGCGGTAGCAGCGGTTAAAGTTTTCGCACACCCCTAGGTTTTCGTCATTACAAAAATAACTCACTCTGGGGTCACTAAGATAAGGTTGAACCAACGCTGCCGTATCATCTGTTGATGCGTTATCGCCAATAATCAACTCAAATTCTGCGAACGTTTGAGCCAGCACACTGTCAATAGCTTGCTCAATAAACCGCCCATAGTTGTAAGTTGCCATAAACACGCTAACTTTGGGGCCAGGTATGCTTTCAGATACATCTTGTTCAGATGGTGACGGCGTATCAGATGGTGATGTATCTGATGGTGATGTATCTGATGATAATGGCGGTGATGTCGTGTCTGCAGGTATGCTTAAAGCTGAGGCTGATGCCGTAGCTATCGTATCTATACCCATAACTAATGTATCCATAACTGATGTACCCATAGCTGAGGTTGGCTCTGCATGCATAGTTGCTGTCAACTCCATAGAGATAGAATTATGGTTCATAGTGAAGCGTTAATCTGCTGTGGCTACTCTAGTTGATGCTTTGGCTGAGGCAAAAAAGGTGTCATTTTGCTCGGCCCGCAAGCGGTCGCTGAGCCGCCCTTCGGGCAGCTCGATGTCATCGTAACGAATCACGGTATCTTTTTTAACAGCTTGTTTAAGAAGGCAACCTTGACTCATCGCAAGGGGTAAAAGCTTGTCTTGATAGCTTACATCGGCGTTTTCACACTGACCATAGGCGCAGTAGCCGCCAATGCCATCTAGCACCTCGCCCGGCTGTAGGTTACGTTTGGCAGTGGCAACAACATCCACCATGGGTTGACCCAAAGGAGTAGCACAAGCATCGGCAAATAACGCCACGCGCCCAACGGTCATAGCTGCCTCGAAATAACACAGGTGAAAGGGTGTATAAAAACAGTACAAGGGGCCGTCACCCATCTTGAACAAGGCTAAATTACGGATTTGAACTGCTTTGGCTGGTGTGGCTTCATCTTGTGCGGCAAGCACAAACACGCCGGGGCGCGGGGTTGCGCCAAGGGTATAATCCACCACGCCGCCACGCGCACGCAGCACGTCAATATCGTAGTGAGCGAGGTGCTCAGGCTCGTCCACATTGCCTTCGTAGGCAACGCCCACCATACCCCGTTTAAGTACGCTCATGCCGGTTGCATTAGCCACGATGGCCTGCTCAAAGGAAATTTTAGAGCCGTCTACAAAGCTGGTGGCCATCACCGGGTTTTGGCCCCACGTTGCGGCAAACTCAGCTTGGGTACTAGGGGTGCGGTAGTGGTCTAGCAGGCTTTTAATATTGCCACAAACAAGTGGAGTTAGACCAATCATGTTGACGTAGCGGTAGAGGTTCATCTCCACACCGGGCTGGTCGCCGTCACAGGTGCTAAAGGTGACGTTATGGCGGTCAGCATAAACCTTGAGGATAGGCCCTAAGCTGCCGTCTAACTCCGCATTAACAAGAATGACATGTTTCCCGTGAGTGATGGCGCTAAGACTTACCTGTGCTGCGAGTTCAATAGTGCTCGTTGCCTCGAGGATGACATCAATACCCTCTGCCTCACAGACAAGCAGGGGATCGTCAGTAATGGCTGGCTGCTTACGCTTGATAGCAGCCTCGAGCCCTTTCTTACTACTCACTGTCACAACATCACTTACACCGCTGCCTACATAGGCTTGTGCTGCCCGTTCCAGCGTGCGGTTAGCTACTGCAACCACGGTCATACCAGCCGTCAAACTGTGAATCTGACGAGTGACCGCTTGCCCCATAAAGCCCGCACCGACCACACCCACGCGAATAGGGTTAGCAGCTTGCTGCCTAGCTTGCAAGGCTTTGTCAACAATAATCATTAACTACACCCTTTCCCTAAACCAAGAAATTGAATGGGGCTTTTACAACACGTCATCTTTGTCCTTACATTTTTAGTTAAATGTACCTATTTTAGTTAAATGTACCTATGAGTTTAACTGATTATTGCGTGAAGTACCCGCTTAAGGTAGACAAAGTCCAGTCATCAAAAAAAGAACACTCGAGCAACTGAGTGTTCTTGTGCCAACCTGCGTGATGGTCTGTGACTAGCGATGCTTTAAATTAGGCGATGCTTTAAATTAGACGATGCTTTGCTCGAGCGCCTCACGGTCAAGAGGTCCCCAAGCAGCGTCTTTGTCTGAAATAGTTGTCACTGCAACAGGCCAGTCAATACCTAACTCAGGGTCAGCGTAGTGAAGCCCGCGCTCTTGCCCCGGTGCATAAAACTGACTCACTTGGTAAACAACCTCTGCACCCTCTGTAAGGGCCTGATAACCGTGGGCAAACAGTTCGGGTACATACAGTGCGTCTCGGTTGTCGGCGGTTAATTCTATGCCAACGTGCTGCAAATAGGTTGGTGAATCTGGGCGGAGGTCCACGATCACGTCGTAAATGGCACCTTTAATACAACGTACCAACTTCACTTCAGCAGCCGGCGGAAGTTGGTAATGCATCCCGCGTAGGGTACCTTTGTGGTAATTAAATGACAGGTTACACTGTGCGACAAAGGGGTTGAGGCCGTGTTCTTTAAACTCGTTTTGGCAAAATGTCCGTGCAAAAAAGCCCCGATCATCTTGATGCGTTTGTAAGCGAATGACAAACGCACCTGCCAATTTGGTTTCTTCAAAAATCACGCGACACCTGCGGTAAGGCGCACGTCATCGCGGTTAACATCAGCTGTCCAGAAAAAGCTCGAGTCAATTTGTTGGGTGCGCAGCAAATACTCTAATTGCTTGAGGCGAGTAAAGGGCTTGTCCTGAAACACCTCAGTCGTCATGTCAATTTGTTCAAACACGTTACGCAACTGTTGCGCACCCCGCTCAGCGCTCCAATCACAAGCAAAGCCGGGCAGTTTGCTGTTGATTTTTTCAAACGAAACACGGTAACTGCGGTTATCTGAACCTTGATCGCCAAAACTTAAACGGCAGCCGGGAAAGGTCTCAGCGACAATTTCGGCAATGGTTTTGACCTGATAGTTAAAAGCGCTATCACCCACATTAAAAATTTCGTTGTGGATGGCTTCCCGAGGTGCCTCGAGGCAGCAGATAATCGCTTTAGAAATATCTAAAATGTGTACCAGCGGCCGCCACGGCGTACCGTCACTGGTCATCGCAATATTTTTTTCCGTCCAAGCGAGGCCTGAAAGGTTATTGAGCACAATATCAAAACGCATCCTCGGGCTAGCGCCAAACGCAGTGGCGTTGCGTAAAAAGGTCGGTGAAAACGTGTCGTCTGCCATGGGTGCAAGGTCGTTTTCCACTAAGGTTTTACAGATGGCATAAGCCGTTTGTGGGTTGGTGGCAGACGTTTCATCCACATCATTACCCGTTGCTACCCCGTACACACTGCACGACGACATGTAGATAAAGCAATGAGGACAGCTTGACATTTTCCCATCTTCGTCAGCAAACATTCAGTTTCCAATTGATTTAGAAGTTTGTTTATGATTTAAAATTTATGGAAAATGGATTGATTGAGTGAAGTGTTTTCTGACTAACATTTTGAGCATATGTCCTTAGCTCTCATGGTCTTCTCAAAACTCATTTTCAACCTTGAAAAGCTGACGCGAAAAGAATGTTCTCCCTGCTATAACCTCTGCGCAAGTTTGAAGATTACCCCAGTCTAGAATCTTGTCCATTGTTGTAAGACTTTGGCAAGATCGTCCAAAATCTTCAAGAATTGGCAAAATAAAAAAATTGCAAGATCTTACAAGAATGGATAAG